>JBBRUN010000047.1:0-16522 GCA_038247765.1 Gemmatales bacterium
CATGGGAAGCCCGAACGTTCTCGAACTGACCACCGACAATTGGGCCGCGACCGTCGCCTCGGGCGAGCTCGTCGTCGCCGACTTCTGGGCGCCCTGGTGCGGGCCGTGCCGGATGCTCACGCCGACCATCGAAAAAGTCGCCGACGCGTTCGCCGGCAAAGTGAAGGTCGGCAAAGTGAACATCGACGAGAACCCCGACCTCGCCGTGAAGTACGATGTCAACACCATCCCGCGCATCCTGTTCTTCAAGGGCGGCGACAAAGCGGTTCACGAACTCGTCGGCGTCGTCGGCGAACCGGAACTGTCGAAATTGATCAACTCGCACCTGTAAACCAACGAAAACGGCGAGGGTTTTCCCTCGCCGTTCCGTGGTTTACGCTTCGCTGCCTTCGCTCACTTTTTGATCTCCGCCCCGGTCATCGGCTTGGTTTCCACCGGCTTCGGCTCCGAAGTCGTCGGTACCGTCGCTGCGGGCGCCGTCTTGGCTTTCTTCCACGAGGCGACTTCGACCGTCAGCAGTTCGACGCTCTTGGCGATTTGCGTGTCGATCCCCTTGGCCCAATCTTCGGGGCTGATTTCCACGGCCACGTCCGGCGGCACGCCTTCTTTGTCCATGTTCACGTTCTTGTTCGTGAAGACGCCGATGCGCGGGATGCGGAACTGCGAGCCGTCGATGAGCCGCGTGCTGCCGGTGCCGATGACCAAACCGCCGGTGGCTTGGCCGACGACTTTGCCGAGACCGCTGGCGCGGAAAGCGTGCGGGAAGATTTCCGCGTCGCTGTAGCTGCGGTTGTTGATGAGCACCGTCAGCGGTTTGCTCCACTTGCGGTCGAAGTTCCGCAGCACTTGCCCTTCGCCGCCGTCGCGCTGGACGAAGCGCGTGTGATCTTTGCCGACGAGGTAGTTCAGCACCATGTCGTGGGTGAAGCCGCCGCCGTTGTTGCGGACGTCGATGACGATGGCCTCTTTGTCGAAGTTGTCGGAATACAGGCTCCGCATGAAGGCCTCCAACCCGGCGTCGTCCATGCTCGGGATGTGGATGTAGCCGAGTTTGCCGCCCGAGAGTTTATCGACTTGCTCGGCGTTCTTGGCCACCCAGCGGTCGTACATCAGCGCGCCGATCTTGGCGCGATCCACGCCGGAGATTTCCAACTTGCGGATCGACTTCGGGTCGCCGGGCGTCGTCGGCGCCAGCGTCAGGCCGACGGCGTCGTTGACGCGGTTGTTCAATAGCTTCGATAGATTCACCTGCGGCGTCAGTTCGACGCGGTCGATGTGCGTGATGATGTCCCCGGCTTTGAGGTTCAACCCCCGTTTGTCGGCCGGGCCGCGCTTCAGCACTTCGGCGATCTTCAACCCCGGCCCGGCGAATTTCTCGTCGAACAGCAACCCGAGGTCGGCCGTCGTTTCCTCGGCGACCGGCAAGCGGCCGCTGATGCCGAGATGGCTGGCGTTGAGTTCGCCGAGCATCAGCGAAATCAGGGCGTAGAGGTCTTCGCGGCTGGCGCAGTGCGACACCATCGGGGCGTATTTCGCGCGGACCTCTTTCCAGTTCGTACCGTGGAAATCTTTGTCGTAGAAGTTGTCCGAGAGCGACCGCCAAGCTTGGGCGAACATCTCGGCGAATTCTTCGTCTCGGGCGATGGTGAGCTTGCAGGCGAAGCGGACTTGGCCCGGATCGCCGACGGGGCCGCCGGTGCCGGTGAAGCCGCCGAAACTGGCCCGCGTGAACCGGAGTTCGCCGGCGCCGTTGAGGAAGTAAACGGTGCCCGAGGATTTCTTCGCCCACTTGATGCCGCGCGGCGATTGGTTGCCCGACGTCAACCGGCCCAGGTTCTGGCCGTTGCTGCCGGCGACCCAAAGATCGTCGCCGCCTTGCAGCGAGCGGAACGCGACCATCAGCCCATCGGGCGAGATGCTGCCGCCTTCGGCCGGTGTGGCGCTGACGCGATCGACGCGCAGGTGGATGTCGTCCCATTCGATTTCATCGGTCGTCTTGGCCCCGTCCACCGCCGGCTTTTGCAAGCTGGCGACGTGCATAGCAAAGATGTTCCCGCGCCGCTGGCTGACGAACGCGATCTTGTTCGCGCCCCAAGTCACGTCGCTGTTGAAGGTCGCATACCGGCTGATGTTCACCGGCTTCGCCGTGCCGTCGGCCCCAACGATGTAGACCTCGCTGGCGAAGCTGCCGTCCATGCGGGCGTAGCAGACGTACTTGCCATCGGGGGACCAATCGTAGTCGAGCACTTTCTTCCCGTCGACCAACACCTTGGCATCGGTGCCGTCCGGCTTCATCGTCCAGAGTTGGCCGCCGCGGAGGAAGGCGATGCGGTCTCCCTTCGGCGAGAAACTCGGGGCGCTCTCTTCTTCGCCGGTCTTCGTCAGTTGCGTCGTCTTGAATTTGTGGGCTTTCGTCAGCTCCGGGTGCTCGGGATCATCGGCTTGCAGGCTGTACAGTTCTTCGACGCCGGTGCGGTCCGAGGCGAACAGGAGCGTCTTGCCGTCGGGCGACCACGACACCGAATGGTCGGCCGAGGCGTGCTCGGTGAGCCGCGTCGACTTGCCACCGAGGGGCACTTTCGTCAGGAACAACTGGCCGTGGACGACGACGACGGCGTGGGTTTCGTCCGGCGACAGCGAGAACTCCGTAGCGTCGCGGCTGAAGGTCGTCGTGCGCGACGTGTTCGATTTGTCGTCGGCGTGGACTTCGATGGCCAACTTCCGCGGCGGCCCGCTCGACTTCGTGCTCGTCACCCAGATGTCGCCGCCGCACTCGTAGACGATCCACTCGCCGTTGCCGCTGAGCCGCGCCCGGCGGACCATGTCGTCGGTGTGCTGCGTCACCGGCTTCGGCGATCCCTCGGCCGCGAGGCCGTTGATCGATTGGCTCACGATGTTCGAGCAGCCTTTGTTGAAGCCGTTGTCGGTGACGTAGAAAAGCGTCTTGCCGTCCTTGCTCCACATCGGCGCCGTGTCTTGGCCGCTGTGGGTCGTCAGCTGCTTCGTGGCACTGCCGTCGGCCGCGGCGATATAGAGATCGTCGTTGCTCGAGCCTTTGTAGCCGCGGCGATACCACGTCCCCGGCCCGCGCACGAATGCGACCTTACCGCCGACCGGCGCGAAGTGGGCCTCCTTGGCTTCGAACAAGTTCAACTTCTTCTCGGCCCCGCCTTCGACGGAGATCGTGTAGCACTCTTGCTGGCTCGGGTACGCGGAACTCCGCGTGCTGCTGAAGACGACATTTTTGCCGTCCGGCGTCCAACCGGTGACGATGTCGTGGCCCGAATCGAAGGTCAACCGCTTCGGCTTACCGCCGATGGTCGGCACGACGAACACGTCGTAGCTGCCGTAGCGGCTGCTGCTGAAAGCGAGCGTGCGGCCGTCCGGGCTGAAGGCGGGGACGTAGTCGTGGGCTTCGTGCATGGTGACGGGCCGGGCCACGCCGCCGATGGCTTCGACGATCCAAATATCGCCGAGGTAGCTGAAGGCGACCTGCTTACCATCCGGTGAAATGTCCGGCGAGCGCGGGAAACGAATCGGCTCCTGCCCGGCCGCCGAAGCGGGGGCGATCACGGCGAACAGCAACAGGATGGGGATGGCGAATCGGGGCATGGTGGTATTATCCTGCGTGGCGGTTTGGCGTGCAATGTCGGTGGTTCGAGCGGTCGCGCGGGCGTCTTCACGCTCCGCACACATATCCCAGCTTAACAATGAGACGGTCGGGAAGCAAAAACCGGACAAGGTAGTTTACCGGGCGAGGTGCCGGATCGCGCGTCGGGACGGGAATAATCGGCGAAACGGGAAAAGGCGAATCGCAACCGATCAGCCGGTGAATCAGACTTCGCGGCGCGGCGGAAAACGTACACGCAATTCTCCGAGCTTACTTCAACGTTTGAAGGTCGCGGAAGGTTTTTCACGCCTAGGCAAATCGTGAGTTGATCCTCGCCGACTTCGTATCGTCCGAGTAGCGGCGATCTACCCAAGGCCAGTCGAGTTGCTTTGTCGTCGTGTCGATCTTGAGATGAATCAGCACAATCGGGATTTCTTGGGCTATCGGATTGCCCCTCGGTGTTGATACAAAAATCGAGTCCGGCGTTGAGTCTCAAAAAGCTATTTCTTTGGGTGGCGGGTTCCGGAGACTCCACCCGCCCTACGGAACCGCCGGCGGCCCGGTTGGGGCGAATAAGAAACGTCGCATGTCGTGCCGCTCTGTCATTTCCGAGTCGGACGAAGATCATTTGCCTCTGGAGTACGATCGTGGCCCATCATCAGCCGACGCTGTTCGAAGCCGCCCTGGAACCGGTGGCCGCGTCGACCGCATCGCCGAATATGCCCGCGAACTTCCCCGCGAGTTGGGCCGCGGCCATCGGGGCCGAGTTCGACAAACCTTACTTTGCTGAACTCCGGAAGTTCATCGTCGAAGAGCGCAAAGCCCACGACATCCACCCGCCGGCGGCGGATGTCTTCAACGCTTTCCGGGCGACGCCGCTCGATGCGGTGCGCGTGGTGCTGCTCGGGCAAGATCCTTACCCGACGCCGGGGCACGCCCACGGGCTTTGCTTCTCGGTGCGGCCGGGCGTCCGATTGCCGGGGTCGCTGCGGAACATCTACCGGGAACTGGAAGCCGACTTGGGTATTCCGCCGGTGGGCCACGGCTACCTCGAAAGCTGGGCGAAGCAAGGCGTGCTGATGCTGAACACGGTGATGACGGTGCGGGCCGGAACGCCGAACAGCCACAAGGGGAAGGGCTGGGAGGCCTTCACCGATGCGGCCATCGCCGCGGTGAACGGCTCGCCGAGGAAAGTGGCGTTCGTGCTGTGGGGGAGCCACGCCCAGAAAAAGGCGGCGAATGTCGATGCGAAGAAGCACGCCATCATCAAGGGCGTTCACCCGTCGCCGATGTCGGCGGAGAACGGCTTCTTCGGCAGCAAACCCTTCAGCCAAGTGAATGAGGCATTGGAAGCGAGCGGGCAAGCGGCGATTGATTGGCGCCTCCCGGCGACTGCCGGGTGACAATCAGAAAAGTATCATTTTACATTCCAGAGTTGGAGACGCCATCTTCCATCTTCTTTGGTACACGGCACGTTGAGGATAGATCCATCGAGCGTTTTCACAGTCACGCTGCCCGAACTTCCACTCGAGGTCGATGTAATCACGGTGGGTTTGTCTCGGATAAGGCGGTTCGTGAAGTTCTTGCCCTTTGAGTCTTTGGAGTCGTCGACGATAGCAATGAACAACTCCCTGCCTCTCTTGTCCTTATGTTTCGGGTCGCCGAACTGCTGCATGCTTTCCATGCTTTTGACCGCCTCTTCTTGAGATCTTTTGTCCAACCGATCCCACATACGTGAGCCGTCGGGTTTTTCGGCCGCAGCGGCAAAATCTTCGAAAGCCGCTTTGGGGCTGTCGTTGAAGAAGAGGAAGTAGGCCCCGATGGCCCCGCCGCCGCAGAGGAAGAACAGGAGCGCGGCCGCCCCACCGATCAAGAGCAGCTTCTTCGAGCCGCCCTTCCGACCCTTCGACTTGTACTTCGATTTCTTCTTCGGCGTGTCGTCCTCGTCGTCCTCGTTGTCGTCATCGTCATCTTCATCCACGACCTTCTTCTTTGCGGCCGGTTTTTTCTTCGGCGGTGGCGCGTCGTCCTCGTCTTCCTCATCGTCGTCATCGACGACTTTCTTCGGCGCGGCTTTGATCATGGCCGGCTTCTTCTTCGGCGGCGGCGGTTCATCGTCGTCATCATCATCCTCGTCGTCATCGACGGGGTGCCGGCTCTTTTTTCGGGGCGTGTCGTCATCGTCGTCATCGTCGCGGCGGGAACGGGCCATCGGGGAATCCAAAAAGATGATCGGGAAGTATCGAACTGCGGAACAAAGTATCCCCGCCGGGAGCGGGCTTCAAGCGGATTCGCCGGGAAGCCGAAAGCGGATGCGAAAGGTGCTTCCTCGGAGCGGAGTCGAATCGATGGCGAAGTCGGCGGCGTGGTGTTCGAGGACCATCGCCACGAACGACAGCCCCAAACCCATCCCGGCGCTGTGGCCCTCGTACAGAGCGTTGTCGCGCTTGGTGCTGAAGTGCGTTTGCAAGCACTGCTCGCGAACCGCGTCCGTCATGCCGATGCCGTTGTCGATGACCTCCAAGATCGCGGCGTCCGGGTCTGCCGACAGCTTGATCACGAGCGTTCCTTTCCAACTCGCGGCGTCGATCAACTTCTGCTTGCGCTCGGTCGCCCCGGCTCGGCGCGCCTCCTCGCGGAGGTGGTTGCGCATCTCGAAAGTGGCATCGCGCGCGTTGAAGATCAGATTTTCGAGCGCTTGCTGCAAATGGCTGAAGTCCCCTTCGATCCAAGTCGCGTCCGGCGGCAGGAT
The DNA here is from genome assembly GCA_038247765.1 of Gemmatales bacterium. Taxonomy (GTDB): domain Bacteria; phylum Planctomycetota; class Planctomycetia; order Gemmatales; family Gemmataceae; genus JALHQU01. Next base: position 6,363 of record JBBRUN010000047.1, read on the forward strand.
CGTTTCGATTTGCAATTTCCATTTGTCGCGGCCGACGTCGCGCCACGTGTCGGCCAAGCCGCGCACGAACGGCACGAGGTCGATCCGGGCCATGGTCGTTTCGTTCGGATCGCGGCGCACGGTGCGCAGAATTTCTTGCAGGCGATCGGTGACGGTGCCGAGGGTCGATTGCACTTCGTGCAGCATCGCCGTCTGCGGGGCGGACAAGCCGTCGACCTCCAAACAGCGCTGGAGCAGGTCGTTGGGCCGCACCAACAAGTTCTTGATGTTGTGCGCATAGCTGCCGGCCATGATGCCGATGCTGGCGTAAATCTGGGATTTCAGCTCGAGTGCGGCCTTCTCGGCCTGCTCGGCCCGGCGGTCGAGCAATTCGTTCTCGCGCTCCGTCTGCTGCTGCTGCAACCGCGTTTGCAGCAGTTCGCGCTCTTGGTGCTCGGCGGCGGCCAACACCTTCAACCGCTCGGTATCGCGGCCGTGCTCGTGGCGGATGAACCGCACGACGAAGACCAGCGCGATGAGTGTCGCCGCGATGAGCACCGCCCCGGCGACGAGCGATTCCCGCCGGCGCTCCTGTTCGCGCCGCTGCAGTTTGTTGAAGGCGTGCAGTTGATATTCGCATTCGATGACGACGGGCCGTTCGCAGTGGTTCGCCGGGGAATAGCGCAGCGCACGGACGCGCGAACTCGAACCGGACAGCGGTCGCGGTAGCGGGTTGTCCCACGCGATCGTTTCGTTGTCGCCGCCATTCGCCGGCACGATCACGGCCAGCCGGAAGATGGTGGGGAATGCGGGCAGTTTGTTTTCGTACACGCGCGTCGGCTCGGTGAGCGCACGCAATTGCTCGACGAGCTCAGCCCGTTTCGTCGCGGCGTGCCCCTGCAAATTCGGGTCGGCTTCCGCCTCGTCGAGCAGGCGTAAATATTCCCGGAGCACTTCGGCCAGCGTCTTGCGGAAGGGGCGGGTCTCGTCGATCCACTCGCGGACGATGGCTTCGTCCGACTCTTCGGACCAGCTCGCGCGCGAATAGAGCAGGTTCGCCAGCCAGCCGACGAGGACGATCCAAACCGCGACGAACGGGGCCAAGCCGACGACGTAATTACCGAGAGACGTGGCGAGTGAACGGCGGCGCGCGGGGGCGGGTTCGATCATGGCGGGCCGGCCCCGACCGCGAGTTGGCCGACGAGTTCCCACTTCTTCCCGGGGCCGCGCTTCCACACCGACAACTGCGCCGTACCCCGCCCGCCCCCGGCGTCGTCGCGCGGGATTAGCGTCACAATGAATTCCCCGGTGCCGCCGAGCCGCTCGCCGTTCTTATCGAAGAAAGCGGGCCGGCGGGCGTGCAGCCGGGCGATGAGGTCGTCGCTGCGGTTCGCCAATTCGCCCGTTGCCGGGAAGCATTCCTGCGCGATGACGCGGGCCATCTCGGCGAAGTGCATGAGGTCCTCGGTGCTGCTGGCGTCGCTGTTCGGCCCGCGCGGCCAGCGGATGCCATCGTCCCACGCGATCGGGTCGTTGTGGGTGAAGAGCACCAGCGGCACCGCGAGCGCGCCGGCGCGCCACGCGAATTCGCCATCGCGCAGCAGCGAATTCACCGAGATACCGTCGCCGGTGACCACGACCAACCGGTGGGCGAGCCGCTGCGATCGCTCGGCGATGGCCTGCAACAGGCGCCGCGCCGGTTGGGTCGAGCCGGGCAAAATCAACATCGACCGCTGCGCCGGCAAGCCCCGGAGTTCCTTGGCGATGAATCGCGCCGTGTTGTCTTCGTCCGCGTTCGGCCGCTGGAACTGGCCGACGCTGAAAGGCACCCGGAACTGATTCAAATGGAACGCCGTCTGGTTGCCGTTGCGGGCCAGCACTTGGTCGTTCAGCGCCGCGATGAACTGCTCGTGCAAATCGGTGGAGTAGGGGTCGTCCTGCCACCGCACCGAGAAAACGTGGGGCCGATGTTTCGGGACGCGCGGATAACCGGTCGCCGTCGACGCTACGGCTTGCAGGCTTGTCAGCTCGTGGACGACGGGGCGGAGATCGTCCCGCAGCTCTTCGTTCGACTCGACGAAGTCGAGCACCGCATCGGCCATTTGCCGGTTGGTGAAACAAAAACGGAACGTCAGGTGGTCGTAAATATCGACGAGCGTTTCGGACTTGGCGGACGCGACGGAATTGGCCGTGGCCGTCGTGATGAACAGCGCCGGCGGGTCGCCGGGCCAGTCGGCTTTGTGGGCCTCCATCGCTTGGGCCAAGTCGACGGCCCGGTCGCTCGAACCGCCGCCGATGATCGCCAGCGGCGGCCGGTCACGCTTCGCCAACGCCTTCACCCAATCGGCGGCGGTGATGTCGCCCTGCAGTTTGTACCAGCGGATGAGCAACCGACCCTCGTGGCCTTTTTGGCTCACGATCATTTCGGGAACCGCCGTCGTCGAATCGAGGAACGCCTTCGACAGATCGATCTCCAAATCGGGCATCGTCCGCTGCGCGCGGATCCAACCCGCGACGAATCGTTCCCATGTGGTGTTGGCGGTGGTCGTGTGCAGCCACGCCATCTCCTGATCGCCCTCGGGCACGCCCAACGGCCTGACGATGGTGCCGGGTGCGGCATAGCCGGGAATGCGCCAATCGAGCGCGAGGAAGGCCACGGGCAAGCAGATCAACGCGATAATGGCGACCCAGCGGAAGCGATTCATGCCGGCCTCCCGCCCTTCAAAACGCGATGTAAATGAAGCTTTTGGTGACGCCGGGCCCGAAGGCCACCATCAGCGCGACCGACGCCGCGTAGCCTGCGCCGAGCGTCAGGTTCTGCAATCGACCCGGCCGCTGCAGCCACGCCGCGAGCCACGGCAAAGCTGCGCCGATGTGGCCAAGCAGGCCCGCGGACATCAGCAAGATCACCGGCAGCGGCAATCTCGTCATCGCAGATCCATCGCCCGAACCGAGGCCCAACAGCGCCGCGTGCAACTTCAACCCGGCTTCCCACGAGTTCATCCGGATCAACACCAAACCGAACAGCAGTTGATACGAGGTCGCCAACCAAGCGATGGCGATCCACACCGGGTGCGCGCGCCACGCGGCATTGCGAAACGTCCGATCGAAAGCCCGGTGCAGGCCCATCAGCAGGCCATTGTAAGCGCCGTAGGCCAGCCAGTGCCACGCGGCCCCGTGCCACAAGCCGCACAGCACGAACAGCATCATCAGGTTGAAGTACGTCCGCACGGCACCGCCGCGACTGCCGCCCATGGGGAAGTAGAGGTAATCGCGCAGCCACGCCGACAGCGAGATATGCCAGCGCCGCCAGAAGTCGGCGATGTTTGTCGCCAAGTACGGCAGGCGGAAATTCGGCGGCAACGCGAAGCCGAACCAGCGCGCGAGCCCGAGGGCCATGTCGGTGTAGCCGCTGAAATCGCAGTAGATCTGGATCGCCCACGCCACCGTCGCCCAGCGCTGGATGTCCGGCGGGTACGCCCCCGGATTTTGAAACACCGGCGACACGAACAGGTCGTGCAGTTGATCGGCGATGAAGAACTTCTTGAGAATCCCGACGACGATCCACCGCAATCCGAGCTCGACCTCGGTCCAACCGACCTTCGGCGGCTCCTTCATTTGGGGCAGAAACTCGACGGCGCGCACGATCGGCCCGGCCGCCAACTGCGGGAAGAATGACACGAACAGGGCGTAATCGACGAAGTTCCGCACCGCCGGAATCTGCCGGCGGTACACGTCCACGGTATAGCTGATCCCTTGGAATGTGTGGAAGCTGATGCCCAGCGGCAGCAGGATGTCCCATGTCCGATCGCCGGTGGCGACGCCGGCCCACCCGGCTACTGACAACGCGTTGTCGTACGCGAAGACCGCGTATTTGAATGCCCCGAGCAGCCCGAGGTTCGACACGATACTCAGGATCAACCAGCGCCGGCGGAGGCGGTCGTCGGTGTTCACTTCGATCCGTAGCGCTGCGAGGTAGTCGATGGTCGTCAGCAGCAAAATCACCCAGAGGTAGCCGGGGCTGGCCCAGGCGTAGAAGGCCCAACTCGAAAGCGTCAGCCAGAGGTACTTCCACCGGCGGACCCGGAGTAAGTGATACCCGGCAAGCGCGGTTATCAAGAATAGCGGGAATTCTTTGGTCGCCAGAATCATCGCGGCTTCTCCGCCCACGATTTGCCGGCGCGCGGCGTCCAACTCGGCTGATGCGGTTCACCCAAGCGAGCGATTTCGCCGCGCAGCCAATGGCTGAATTGCACCGCTCCCGGTCGGTTCATGTGGATCAAATCGGCGAAGTGGCCGTCGTCCAAATCGGCCTCGGCCCCCTTCAACACCGTCACGCCCCGACTGCGGCTCACTTCGGTGAGGCGCCTGCGATACTCGGCGAATTCCGCGGGGTGCCGCGATTCCAAATCGGCCGTCACCGGCATGTCGATCAGCACGACTTCGACGCCGTTCTCCTCGGCCCAATCGAGCAAACGGTGCAAGTACTTGAGGTGCGAGCCCGTCGCGAAGTTGTCCAAGTAGGTGAACGGCGGTGCCACCCACCCGGCCTGTTTCATCTCGCGGTAGCTCCGCGTCGCGAAATAACGAGTCGGCGCGTAGCCGGTGCCGCGGTGCAGCGCGGCGTCGATCTCGAGCTGCCGGTCGGCCTCCGCCGCCGACTCGGGACACGACCCCGGTCGCAACTCTTCGCAATGGTGCGCGGCCCACATGCGGATGCCGAAGCGGTGCCGGTAGAGTGAACTCGCATTCGCCAGCTTCCCCTTGGCGTAGTGGCGCGCGGCCCACTCCGCGGCGTCCGGCCGCGTGCTGCGCCAATCGTTCAGATCACTCGTCGTCAGAATCGACTGCACGCCGTGGGGCTCGTGGCGGCGGTCGTTGAGGTCGCTGGCCGTGATGCCATAGACGAGCACCTTCGGCGGCACCGGGCAGGCGTGCCGGACGCCGAAGTAGATGTCGGAGGTCGTGGCGCCGGAGAGGCCGAGGTTGTAGCAGTCGCGGATGTCGGCGGTGTGCCACGCGATGGTGCCCAGCAGTTCGGGATCGACCCCTTCGGCGACCGGCGATCCGCCCGCGAAAACGATGTCGCGCCGATGTTCGGCGCATTCGTCGATCCGGAGTCGATAGTCGTCCGGCGAATAGTGTTTCCACGTCGAATCGAAGGCGTAGATCGAACAATCGAAGGCGATCAGGAACGCGAGGAACCAAAGCCAGACGCGGCCCTTGCGGGCGCGCGGCGGTGGGACGCTGATATCGGGCGGGGTCATGTCCATGACTCGGGCTTCGCCGGCGACCGTGCCGACCCGCCGCGAGGATACACCGAATGGGGCCGCGAAGAAAAGGCGGACTGCGGGAGAATGACTTCATGGACAACGCGTTGGAAGCATCTCGCGATTCGGAAGTGAATACAAGCCCCTCGGATGTATTTCCCAAATGCTCGCGGGCAGCGGCGGGGATTTGTCCGTCTTCGACACCCCAAGTTACCGCGTCGGCCCACCCGGCGACGTTCGCGATCAGTTGCCCCAAGCGTCAGTGCGGATAGCGCCGACTCAGTTCGGCCAACGCGGCGAAAACTTCCGTTCGTTCGAGTTCGCTCACGGCAGAGTATCTCCGACGCGGGGTGTTCGAGTCACGTCCAAGTTCGGCAAAGTGGCGATCACTTCGGCCGGAATCGGCTCACCCGGCCTCGCTTTCGCCGCGCGAGTCAACCTTGTCACACCGTTTCTCCTACGGACATTGCAACCGGATCGCTTTCGGTGTGAAATCCTACCCGATCCGGCGCGCCGAGTGCTAGTGAAAATAAATCCATCGATTCTCTTGACACGGCCCGGAACGGAGCTTATATCCATTAGTGTTCACTTGTTGACACATCATGCCAAGGAGTGGGTCGGCTTCGGGGGACGGGACTATGGTCATGCTCAATCGCCAGCAAACGCAGGGGTACATCCACCCCGGCTACGACATCGCGGCGGACGAACTCGAATTCGCCCTCGCCATGCACGCCTTCCAAAAGAAACACCGCCGGCGCTACCCCGCCTACAGCGAAATCCTCTACGTCCTCAAAAGCCTCGGTTACACGAAAGGCCCGTCGCCGGACGAACCGCCCGCGCGGATTCCCCTGCCCTTCGGCCCGGCGACCGGTCGGGTTAACTTCGCGGAGATCGAATCATGCACTTGATGCAGCGACTAGGGGCGTGGTGGAAAGCGCCGAAATCTTCGAACACCCGACCCATCACCGGGGTTGGCTCGCCGCCGTTCTTCGCACCGCCCTACCCCACCGGCGGCTGGTGGAAGAACGACGCCACCGAGCAACTGCGGAATTATTCCTCGTGGGTTTACGCGGCGGTCAACGCCATCGCCCAAGAGACGGCCCGGCAGAAGCCGTATTTGTACGTCAACACGGGCCAAGCCGAGCACGAACAGACGCCGCTGCCGCACACGCATCCGCTCTGCCGGCTGCTCGACGAGCCGAATCCGTGGCTGACGCCGTGGGAATTGTGGTACTCCACGGTGGTGTCGCTGGAACTCACGGGCAACTGCTTCTGGTACATCGCCCACGACCGGATGAGTGGGACGCCCGCAGAACTTTGGATCATCCCGACCCCGTGGGTGAAGGTGCTGCCCGATGCCCGCGAGTACGTGAAGGGCTACGAAGTCGCCGCGCCGGGCATCCCGATGGAAACCTTCCATCCGTCCGAGATCGTCCATCTGAAGTATCCGAATCCGCTCGACCCGCATTACGGGTTGTCGCCACTGCAAGCGAACGCGTTGACCGTCGATACGAACTCCGAGCTTTTGAAGTCGCGCTACCAAGCGTTCCTCGCCGGATCGCGGCCGGGGCTGGTGCTGCACACCGATCAAATGCTGACGGATCAAACCGTGAAGCGGTTCGAGGAGCGCCTCACCGAGAAGTTCTCCGGCCGCGGCAACTGGCACCGGCCGCTGGTACTGGAGCAGGGATTGAAGGCGTCGCCGTGGACGCTGACGCCGGCCGAGATGGACTTCCTGAATTCGTCGAAGATGACGCGCGATGAAATCTTGGCGGTGTTCCGCGTGCCGCCGCCCATTACGGGGATCGTGGAGAACACGGGCCTCGGCTCGAACATCTGGGACGGCGCCCGCGTGATGTTTTGCGAGGGGACGGTGCAACCGAAGCTGGAACTGCTGGGCCAATCGCTGACGCGGGACTTGGCCCGCCGCTACGGCCCGGACGTGGTGGTCAGCTTCCCCGATTGTTCGCCGCGGGTGCTCGAACAGCGCCGCAAGGACGACGAACTCGACGCGCGGTTGGGCTTGCGCACTTACAACGAGATCCGCAAGAGTCGGGGGCTGGTGCCGATCGACGATGCGAAGTTCGACGCGCCGATTTTGCCGGGGTGACGGTTTTCCCGAGCGGTGGGCGTGAGCCCTCCGAGGAATTCGTCCGCAGTCACATCGGTAGTCTCGGAGGGCTTACGCTCACCGCTCGGGAAGTTCCTTCCTATCTCCGTTTCTCCATCCTAGGTACGCACCATGACTTCGCTCATCCGAGCCGACCCATCCGCACGCACGCTCCACCTCGACGCCGGCAAGATGATCTTGCGCAGCGTCATCACCACGATCGAACCCGACCGCGCCGGGGATGTCGTGGTGCCGATGGGCCTGCGTAACGCCGAGGAGTTCCTCATGAACCCCGTCGTGCTCTGGGCCCACAACCGCGCCGCCGTGCCGCCCATCGGCACCTGCCAGTGGCTCGACTTGCAACCGCGGCGCATCGTCGCCGAAACCAAGTTCGCGCAGAACGTCCCCTTCGCCGAAGACGTGTTCCGGCTCTACGAGCAGGGTGTCCTGCGCGGTTGGTCGATCGGCTTCATCCCGAGGAAGGTCAAGCCGCAGGCGAAGGGCGCCCGCATCGACGACTGGGATCTGCTCGAGTACTCCGCGGTGCCGATCCCGGAGAACCCCGGCGCGTTGACGTTGGCCCTTCAGAAGGGGTTGGTGAAGACCAGCGAGCTGCGCGACTGGCTCTGGCAAATCCCCGACGACCGCGGCGGCCGCTACCTGCGGGCGTATCCGAGTGCGGATGTGTTCGAGGAGTTGGTGGCTTCCCCGAGCGGAGCGGCGTGAGCCCACCTAGGTTCCCAGACTCGGAGGGCTCACGCCACTCCGCTCAGTTCAGATGGCTGTACAGGAACCGCTTTCGCGGTTCCTTTCTATTTCCCCCGTTCCGAGGCTTCCCATGACGACGACCGCGACCATCGACGACAAATTCCAGACCCGCGATGAACTCGTGCAATTCATCGAAGAGCACACCGCTACGGCCGTGGAGAAAGCGACCCGCGCCCCGGGCCGCATCGAGCGGCGGGTGCCGTGGGTCACAAGCGGCCCCATCGGCCAAGACTCCGCCGGCTACTCGGTGCTGAAGGCGGCCGCGTACGCCCTCGGCTACGTCGGGCCGGAGCAAGCGAAGGAAGAAATCCAAGCCCACCACCAATTGCGGGACCTCTACGCCAGCTACGGCTTCCTCCCGCACGGCGGTGCGCAGTCGTTCCTCGTGCCGCTGGCGTCGGCGCACCTGCCGGCGTTCGAACCGCAGGGTCAGAAGTTGCAGACGGAACTGCGGCAGAAGATGACGGCGCACGCCGAGAAGTTCGATCCGGACGAAGCGAACTGGATCGGCCGGCGGCTGCGTGTGAAGGCGCTCGGCACAGTCACCGACACCGCGGGCGGGACGCTCGTGCCGCTGCCGATGCTCGGGGAATTGATCGACTTGCAGCGCAACCTCGAAGCGTTCGCCGCGGCGGGAGCGCAAGAAATCGCGATGCCGCCGAACGGGCGCATCCAGTTCCCGCGCCTCACCGGCGGCAGCACGGCGTACTGGGTCGGCGAAGGCAGCGCCATCACCGAGAGCCAGCCGACGACCGGGAACCTCGACCTCCAGGCGAAGAAGCTCGGCGTGCTGGTGAAGATCAACAACGAACTGCTGCGATTCGCCAGCCCGTCGGCGGAAGGACTCGTCCGATTCGACATGGCCCGCGCCGCGGCGATCAAAGCTGACCTCGCGATGCTCGAAGGCACCGGCGGCACGCAGATCAAGGGATTGATCACGTACAGCGGCATCGGCTCGCACACGGCGAGCACGGTGGGCACCAACGGCAACACCTTCCAGCCGCAGGACGTGGCCGCGATGGAAGCCAAGCTGCCCGACGCGATCGACGCGCCGACGGCGTGGATGATGCGCAAGAGCCTGTTCGCGGGGCTGATGAACCGCCGGGCCGACGCCGTGACCGCCAGCGATAGCAAGGGATCGTTCCTCTTTCGCAACGCCCAGTCGCAATCGGCGTCGCCACCGGCGGAACTGTACGGCACCAAGGTGGTGCGATCGGCGCAGATCTCGGCCGCCCGCACCAAAGGGAGCGGCGCCGACCTGAGCTACATCCTGCTCGGCTACTTCCCGGATTGGCTCGTGGCGCGGCTCGGCGTGATGGAATTCCTCGCCTCCGGCCACGGCGACACGGCCCTGCAAAACGACATGACCTTCCTGCGCGGCATCCAGCACATCGACGCCGGCCCGCGCAACCCCGCCAGCTTCGTCTGGTGCGACCAACTGCTGCAATCGTAACAGATGAAAGTTTCCCACAGGCGAACCGACCGCGTGAGCGGTCGGCCCGCCCGTCACAATCCCAAAAAAATGAGGTTTCGACGATGTCTGTCCAATTCCAACCGCTCGACGCGCGGTCGCTGTTCGCGACGGCGATCGAACCGAAGACCGTGACCGCCACCGAGACGGGACCGAGTGTCGAGCTGCCCGACGGCGACGGCCCCGTGTACGCCTTGGTGCAAGTCGGCGACTACGACGAACAGAGCGAACTGACCGTGGCCTTCCAAGAATCCGACAACGGCTCGACTTGGACTAGCGTCTCGGGCGGCAGCGCCCCGGGCCTGGCGCCGAACGGCTTGGTGCTGCATTCGTTCCAGCGGACGAAGCGCTACCTCCGCTGTCAAGCGACTGTCACCGGCGCCGACACCGACGCGACACTCGCCGTACTGGTCGGCCAAGCCTACAAGCTGTTTTGATTCCCCGGCGCGGCGGCCGCGGACGCGGGCGGAGTGCTTGGCGAAAAACAGCCCCCCCCGGTAGCCGCCGGCTAGCCACTGCCCATACCAATAATTGCCCATCCGCTCGGAACCTTTGGCCATGG
>JBBRUN010000048.1:0-16500 GCA_038247765.1 Gemmatales bacterium
CGATGGGCATCATCGAATGGAAAGGCGACACCGTCAAGCTGGCTTACGCACTACCGGGTGGCGAAACTCCGAAGGAGTTCAAAACCAAAGCGAAGCAACACTACTTTGTGATGAAACGCGTCACCAAGAGCGAGAAGTGATCGGGCTGCGACCGGGTTCGCCAAGAAGCCGGTCGCCCATTCCTACGCGAATCCCTTCACAAGAATCCCGTCAATTGCTGAAGCGGAAGTGCAGCACGTCGCCATCTTGAACGGCATACTCTTTCCCTTCGAGCCGGAACTTCCCGGCTTTCTTGGCACCTTGCTCCCCCTGCCCCGCGACGTAATCGTCGTAGCCGATCGTCTCCGCGCGGATGAACCCTTGTTCGAAGTCGGTGTGGATTACCCCGGCCGCGGCCGGGGCGAGTGTCCCCGAGGTGATTGTCCACGCCCGGCATTCCTTCGGGCCGACGGTGAAGTACGTCACCAATTCCAGGAGTTCGTAGCCCGCCTTCACAATGCGCGAGAGACCCGTTTCGGCCAGTCCGAGGGATTCGAGGAAGTCTTTCTTTTCCTCGTCGCTGCCGAGCATCGAGATTTCTTGCTCGATGCGCGCCGAGATCACCACCGAAACGGCCCCGCGCTTCGCGGCCATCTCGGCGACGCGTTTGGAGTAGTCGTTCCCCGTCGCGGCGCTCGCTTCTTCGACATTGCAGACGTACATGATCGGTTTCGCAGTCAGCAATTGAAGCCCGTCGAGGATCTTCTTCTCGCGGGCATCGCGGATTTCGACCCCGCGCACCGGCTTGCCATCGGACAATCGCTTGAGGCAGCGCTCGAGAATCGCGGCTTGATCCGCGGCGTCTTGATCGCCGAGTTTGCCCTTCTTCGACAGCGTGTTGAAGCGCTTCTCGGTGCTTTCTAGGTCGGCGATCAGCAGTTCGGTTTCGACGATCTCGGCGTCGCGCAGCGGATCGATGTTCTTCTCGACGTGGATGATGTCGTCGTCGTCGAAGCAGCGCACCATATACAGGATCGCGTCGACTTCGCGGATGTGCGAGAGGAACTTGTTACCGAGGCCTTCGCCCTTGCTCGCCCCTTTGACCAGCCCGGCGATATCCACGAATTCCAACTGCGTCGGGATGATGACGGCCGAGCTGGCGATATCCGCAAGGATCTTCAGGCGTGCGTCGGGCACGCCGACGCGCCCGACGTTCGGCTCGATGGTGCAGAACGGATAGTTCGCGGCCTGGGCCTGCATCGTGGAGAGCAGCGCGTTGAACAGAGTCGATTTACCGACGTTCGGCAAACCCACGATTCCGCATTTGAAACCCATCGGACGTTCCTTGACCATGCGAGCGAGAGATGTCAGAAGCTAAGTTACGGAAGCCGTTGCCGAGGACAAAGACCAAGCTCTGTGTTGGAGTTGTCTTGCGGATGATTTGCCCGACTCGGCGCGTGGCATCAATCTAAGAGGGAATACTTCGCGGTGATCTTCGCGGCTTCGCCCGTGCACACCGCCAGCGGATAAGACTTCTTCAACTGACCGTTCAAGGCGATCAATTGATCGATAATGCCTTTGTGCGGCCTCTGGAATCCTTCGCTCAATGCGTCGTTGCTACCGGGTTGAGCCATGAGGTATTCGTCGAGTTTCTTCATCGAATCGAACAACTTCCGGGCTTTCAACTCTTTCGCGATCAACGGATTCGGCTTCAATTGCTCCATGATTGCCGCGGCTTTGGTGGCTACGGATGCGCCTTTGTACGTCTGGGCGAGTTTGTCGGCGGCGTTGTAGGCCTCCAGCGGATCGGATTTCACTTGGCTCTGGGCTTCGGCGAGTTGGGCTTGCGCCGGGGCCAAGATGGCGGTGGCCAAGGCCTTCGCCGCCGCGGCCGTTTCCGGATCCCCGTTGGTGGTCAACGCCCCGACCTTCGGCAGGAGTTCCAAGATCGGCTGAGTGCCCTTCGCTAGCAATTCGACGACGGGGGCCAGAGCTTTCGGGGCCTGGCCATCAATCGCCTTGGCGACGAGCATCTTGGCGACGGCGGCACGGGCGTGGGCGGTCGCCTCGTAGCCGCTCCCCCGGAAAACGCATTTGCCTTCGGCGTTGAAGATCGCCGCATGACCCGGTTGCTCGGCTTTGGGACCGCCGGTTTTTTGTGGGAACAGGGCGCTGGCCAAGCCGGAATAGACGATGCGGCGATCCTCGAGTTTTTTCTTCACGGCATCGGCGTCGAGCGCCGGCGTGTGGGCCACGACGATCTTCGCGCCGTACGGCGACAATTCCTCGTGGAGCTTGGCGAGCTTTTCCAAGATCAGCAATTCGTCCCCGCCGAAGTTGGCGAGGATCACGACGCAGTCTTTGCCGTCCTCGGTTTTGAATTCCGGCCCGCCGGCGGTGGCGCCCAAGACGATATCGGCGAGCGCGATCTTCAATTCGAATTTGTCCGAACCGTTGAGGTCGGCGAGCGACTTGGGCTTCGTCGGTAGGGTCGAGATTTTCACCGGTTTCTTCGCGGCGCCCCAGATCGATTCGAGCAATTGGTGCGAGGCGGGGTCGTGCTTCTTCAATTCGTCGCGCGTCTTGGGGTAGTGGTGCAATTGATCGAAATACGCGCAGGTGACCTCGCCGAAATAAGACGCGTCGCGGAGGCAGATCAGTTGGGCGCGGTCGTAGAGTTTGCGCTCCATGGCCTGTCTGTAGCCGGCTTTGATGCCCGCGTGATCCACGCCCAGCTGTTGATCGTGCACGGCGTGCGCGTATTCCCGCAGCAGCACCAGCGATGGATTCTCCGAGTTCGGCTGGTGATTTCCCGCCAATAGTTTCAAGGAATGCACGGTGACGCATTTCGATTTGTACCCCATCTTCTTCAGCTGCATCTGGGCGAATTGCGAACCCCAAGAATACGACGCCGTCGCCCGGCCTTCGCGCCCGGCTTCCATCGGCTGGTACTCGTCCCACTCCACCCACACCGGGATCTTTTGGAACAATTCGATTTGCTTCGCCGGCATCAGTCGCTTGAGGGTCTTGAATTCGAGCGAGAGCGCATCGAGCGGTTTCGCCTCGGCGCCTTTGATTTCGCCCTCCCCGGCCTCGGTGCTCACCATGACGGTGAATCCTTCGATCAGCTGCCGTTTGTAGCCCTCGACTTGATCCAACGGCGAAGGCGGGAGCTTGACTGGCTTATCGACTTTGGGCTTATCCTTCGGCTTGTCTTTGACTTGCGGGGCGGTCGGTGCCGGGGCTTGGGCGAACATCGCGCAGGCTACGAGCGAGAACGCCAGCATCGAAGCAATGACCCGCATGGCAGACCCCGACTGAAAAATTGACTTCATTGGAAATGCTAACACACGGCATCCGGGATGCAATGCCCGTTGCGGTAGAAGTTCGGTTGAATTCCCACTCGTTGTGAAAATTCGAGTAGCCACAGAGATCATAGAGAGAAAGGCGTGTTGGCAAATCTTTCTGGCGGTGTCTCACCCGTGCTGACACTTTGGGTTCTAGTGGGTTTCTTCAAAGTGCCAGAAAGATTCGCCAGACCCAGGAAAGGCCGTTCTGAAAACTATCTCTTGTCATTTCTCTGTGAACTTTGTCCTTTGGGCTTAACTTTTCTTCCCTGAGAGGGTGCGCAAACGGATTCTGGCGGAGGATGTCAGCTGTCGCTTTCAGCTTTCAGTCATTCTGCATGCCCCCTCGCTGAAAGCTCCGAAAGCTCCGAAAGCGAAACTGAATTCTCGGTATTCCTAATTTGGCAACGACTTCGCATCCGCCAGCGGGTCATTATTAGGATCGCCAGAATCCGTTGGCGCACCCTCCCTGAGATTCCACCTTGGCAACCGCAGCCGCCCACGCTATCTCCCGGACACTTCCACCGGGAGATTTCCATGCGACGGATTGCCGTTCTGAATCAAAAAGGCGGCGTCGGCAAAACCACGACGACCGTCAACCTCTCCGCCGCACTCGCCAACACCGGGAAACGCGTCTGCGTGCTCGACCTCGATCCGCAAGCCCATGCCACGACGCACCTCGGCCTCGAACCGGACGGCACGCTGCCGTCGCTGTACGACGTGCTGGTGAATTCCAAACCGCTGGCCGAAGTCCGCCGCGAAGCCGATGCGAATCTTTGGCTCTGCCCGTCGGACATCAACCTCGCCGCGGCGGAAGTCGAACTCGCCGGGGTCGTCGGCCGCGAAGTGATTCTGCGCGAAGCCTTGTCCCACGATTCGACCGACTTCGACTTCATGCTGATGGACTGCGGCCCGAGCCTCGGCGTGCTGACGCTGAACGCTCTCGCCAGCGCCGATGAAGTCTTCATCCCGCTGCAACCGCATTTCCTCGCGCTCCACGGGCTGAGCAAGCTCCTCGAAACCACGGCGCTCGTCTGCCGGCGGATCAACCCGAAGTTAAAGGTCACGGGCGTCGTGATCTGCCTGTACGAATCGCAAACGAAGTTGGCGTCCGAAGTGGTCAACGACCTCCGAGGCTTCCTCGACAAATCGCGCGGCGTCAATGTGCCTTGGGCCGAGGCGAAGGTGTTCGATACGAAGATCCGGCGGAACATCAAACTGGCCGAGTGCCCGAGCTTCGGGAAGTCGATTTTTCGGTATGCCCCGACCTGCCCCGGTGCGACGGACTACGCGGCGCTGGCGAACGAAGTCATCGGCGCGGTGATGATGGAGATGCCGTTGGTGGCACGAATCGAAATCGCGGACCCGGTGAGCGCGGCGGCGTAACTGGCGAGCCGGTTCGCCAAACGCCCGGCTTATTTCTTCGGCAGCAAATCGATTACCGACAAACTCATCGTTCGTACGCCGACGCGGATCGCTTTGTCCGGCTCCGGAAAGTAAGCATCGGTGTGCATCCCCGGCAGCGCCGGGGCGCCCGGCTTCTGCGCGGCCTCGTACTTCTCCTGCGAGACCGACCCCAAGAAAAACATGAAGATCGGCACGCCGTCTTTGCTGAACCGGCCGAAGTCCTCGGCTCCCATCGCGGGCGGGCGGGTCTGGATATTCTTCTCGCCGAGCAGGCCCTTCAATAGCGTCGTCGTGCGCTTCACCAATGCCGAGTCGTTGATGGTCGCCGGGGTGAATTGCGTCTCGCTGACGACGACTTCCGGTTCGGGGGCTTTGGCACCCATGGCCGCCGCCTTCGCGATTCGGGCTATCGCTTCGAGCACGTCCTTGCGCACTTCCGGTTTGGTCGTCCGCACCGTCAGTTGGAGCTTGACTTCGTTGGGGATGATGTTGTGTTTCGTGCCGCCGTGGATCGAGCCGACCGTGACCACGCACGGGTCGAGGGGATTGACCTCCCGGCTCACGATCGTCTGCAAATCGAGGATGATCCGGGCCGACAGCACGATCGGGTCGACCGACAGATGCGGCGCGGCGCCGTGGCCCCCTTTGCCCTTCACCGTGATGTCCACCGTGTCCGAATTCGCCAACGCCAGGCCGTCGGTGTAGCTGATGACTCCCACCGGCTTCAGTGGATCGGCATGCAACGCCAGCGCGTAGTCCGGCTTGCCGAACTTCTTGTAGAGGCCATCGTCGAGCATCGCCCGCGCCCCGGCAACGACTTCTTCCGCCGGCTGCGCCACGAACAGCAGCGTTCCTTGCCAGAGGTCTTTCGTGGCCGCGAGGGTCCTGGCCGCACCGATCAAGCAACTCATGTGGACGTCGTGCCCGCAGGCGTGCATCACCCCGACTTCGACGCCTTCTTTGTTCCGCACGCGCACCTTGCTGGCATACGGCAGGCCGGTTTTTTCGATGATCGGCAAGCCGTCCATGTCGGCCCGGACCAGCACCATCGGTCCGGTGCCGTTCTTCAAAACGCCGACGACGCCATGCCCGCCGATTTTGGTCGTGACTTCGAACCCGGCTGCTTTCAACTCCTCGGCCATCTTCGCGGAGGTCTGCAGTTCCTGCAGCGACAGTTCCGGGTTCTCGTGCAAGTGTTTGTAAAGCTTCACCCAATCGGCGATGCCGCCGTCGAGTTGGGTGTCGACCGCCTTTTGCGCTTTCGATTGGGCTTGGACAACCGACACCAGACAGACAGCGAAGACCAACGCCATAGCCGAGCGCATGGGGAAATCTCGTGGGAACCCGAATGCGGCGATTGTACGGCTATTCCGGCAGCAAGTGCCCGAGCTTCGCCTTTTTCGTATCTAAGTAGCCCCGATTGTGTTCGCCGGGTACCATCGCGATTGGCACCCGCTCCACGATCTTCAGTCCGTAGCCGTCGAGGCCGATGACCTTGCGGGGGTTGTTCGTCAGCAGGCGGATGTGCCGAACGCCGAGGTCGTGCAGGATCTGGGCGCCGATGCCGAAATGGCGCAAGTCCGGCGCGAAGCCGAGCCGCTGATTGGCTTCGACCGTATCCAACCCTTCTTCCTGCTGCAATTTGTAAGCCTTGAGTTTGTTCAACAGGCCGATGCCCCGTCCCTCTTGCCGCATGTACACGATGACCCCGCGACCCGCCTCGGCGACTTGCTTCATGGCGTAGGCCAACTGCGGGCCGCAGTCGCACTTCATGCTGTGCAGGGCATCGCCGGTCAGGCACTCGCTGTGCATCCGCACGAGGATCGGCTCCTCGCAGCAGGCGGTGGCTCCGCTTTCGCCGGGGATACCGACGCCGCCGAGGGTGAGCGCGAGGTGCGGTTCCTGATCGACGATCGACGTGTAGGCGATCAGGTCAAACTCGCCGTATTGCGTCGGCAATTTCAACGCGATTTCGCGCCGGATGAGTTTCTCCGAACGCCGGCGGTATTCGATGAGGTCGGCGATGGAGCAGAGCTTCAAGTTGTGCTTTTGGCAGTAGATCCGCAAGTCGGGCAGGCGCGCCATGGTGCCGTCTTCGTTCAGGATCTCGCAGATGACGCCGACTTCGAGCAGGCCCGCCAACCGGCAGAGATCGACGCTCCCTTCGGTATGCCCGGCCCGGACGAGTACACCGCCGGGGCGGGCGATCAGCCCATCGACGTGGCCTTTGTCCTTCACCAGTTGGTCGGCCCCGGCCTGGGCGTCCGCGCAGACTTGGATCGTGCGGGCGCGGTCGAACGCCGAGATGCCCGTGCTGACGCCGTAGCGGGCGTCGAAGTTGTGGGTGAAGGGCGTTGCCGAGGGATCGAGGTTGACCCCCGGCAGCAATTCCAAACCGAGCCGGCGGGCTTGCGGCGGGGAGAAGGAGACGCAGAGCCGACCGCAGGCCTGCCGCACCATGAAATTGACGGCGTCCGGCGTCGCGGCTTCCGCAGCCATCACGAGGTCGCCTTCATTCTCGCGGTGTTCGTCATCGACCATCACCACCATCCGCCCGGCTTTGATCTCGGCCAAAGCTTCGTCGATGGTGCAAAACGGCGACTCGATTTTGGCGGGCATGGCAAGCTCGAAAAAAGAATACCCCACGGAATCTATGGGTATTCTAGCGGCAGCGTCACACCGATTTGTACTTCTCGATCAACACTTGCGCCGTTTCGGATCGCATGATCCTCGGATCGGGTAGTTCGCCCTTGCCGAGTTGCTTCCGCAAGTCGCTGCCCGAGATGCTGACCGGCTTCCATTCTTTCGGGCATTCTTCGACCAACCGTACGCGGCCCGCTTCGGCGTAAAAGGCGGCGAAGCCGACCTTCACCGGACTGATCAGCAGTTCGCCGCGGAGTTGGTCGAACTTGCGGTGCGCGGCCAAGCCATCCCAGATTTCGGTGCCGTCGTCGTGCGGAGCGTCGGCGTGCTTGCGGCCGATGACGATGTCGGTGAAGCCGAAGTTCTGCCGGTAGATCGCGTGCATCACCGCTTCCTTCGGCCCCGCGTAGAACATCTTGATGTCGAGACCGATCAGGTGGACGACGTCGCCGATGGTGCGGCCGACCTTTTTCCACAGTTCCTCGTCGGCGTCGCCCTGCCCTAGCACTTTGTTGTCGATGAGCGCCCGGTAGGTTTTCATCCGCGTCGCGGCGTCGACGTCGTCGCTTTTGGTTTCCCCGACCAGCGGGTTCAGCACGGCCCCGGCGAAGTGGCCTTCGCGCGTCAGTTTCTCCAGCCCGGCGACCAGCGCGAACTCGTGGGCGCGGTGGAGGGCATTCCGCGTTTGGAACCCGACGACCCGCTGGTACTTCTTGGCTGCGAACAGCGCCCGCACTTCGGTCGGCGTCAGCACGACATCGCCGAAGTCTTTGTTCTTCGGCTGCGGGAGTACCTTCACGTCGCCGCCGACGAGGTGCGTCCGCGGGTCGTCATTGGCGATGCGGGCACCGGGGTGATCGGTGCGCGTCGTCCCGTAGACCGCCGCGTTGTACGCAGGCTTGTTCCAAGGGTACACATCCTTCAATTCCAAAACGCCCACGACCGCCCCGGCCGAATTCGTCAGCGGGTAGCTGGCACCCGGAGTCAACGATTTGGCCAAGGCTTCATCGACGGGGAACGCCAGAGGGATCGTCCACGCGTACTTCTTGCCGTTGCGAACGACGACTTCTTCTTCGAGGACGCGCTGATACTCGGCCTTGGTCATCGGCCCCGACAACGGCGACAGACCACCGTCGGCGATGCGGTAGAGCGTCGATAGATCCGCGTCCGACACCGGAATCGGCGGTGTCGTCGGGAAGCCCGCGGCATCGGCTACGGTACGGTTGATGAGTTCGCCACCGTGCGGGAGAATCAGATCCGGCATTCGCTACTCCGAGGGTTAAATCACGTACTGCAATCCCTGCCCGATCGACACGATGTGGGCGAGGGTGGTTTCATCCAACAGTTTCTGCCGCGCGCGGGCGATGTTGTCCCAAACGTCGTGCAGGGCCGTCGCCAGCGGGGTCGGTTCCGCTTTCTGGCTGGCGGGGTTCGGCTCGGCTCGCTCGATGATGCCGAGGATATCGCCGAGGGTGATCTTCTCCGGGGCGCGGGCGAGTTGGTAGCCGCCGCTGGCGCCGCGCGTGCTGGCGATCAACCCGCCCCCCTTCAATTGCAGCAGAATCTGCACGAGGAACCGGGGCGGAATGTCGTGCTTCTCCGCGATGTCCGTCAGGCGCACCGGCTTCGGATCCCCGTAGCGCGCGGCGAGCTCCAGCGACGCGAGGCAGGCGTACTCGGCTTTGGCGGAGAACATCATCAGATGCCCGCCCCGTCTTTGTTTTCGATCACGTGCAGCCCGCACTCTTTCTTCTTTTTACCGGCCCAGCGCCCCGAGCGCTCGTCGCCGTCGGCCCCGACCGCGTTCGTACAAGGCCAGCAGCCGATGCTCGGATAGCCTCGGTCGTGCAGCGCGTTGTAAGGCACATCGTGCGCGAGGATGTACTTCCAGACTTCTTTCTTGGTCCAGTTCAACAGTGGGTTGATCTTCACCAATTGAAATTTCGCATCCCACTGCACGACCCCGGCGACGGCCCGGTCGGTGGTTTGATCCTTGCGAATAGCGCTGATCCATGCGAGCGGATCGTATGCGGCGAGCGCCCGTCTCAACGGCAGTATTTTGCGGTCGTGGCAGCATTGATCCGGCCGGAGATCGTAAAGCGGCCCACCGTGCTCGGCTTCGTATTCGACCACGGTCGTGTCCGGCCGAATCAATTCGACTTCGATACCGTAGCGGTACTTAATGGTCTCGCGCAGCGCCAGCGTCTCAGCGAATTGATACCCAGTGTCCAAGTTGATAAACGTAACGCCCGGTTCGATTTCGCTGAGCATTTGAATCAAGCAGCAACCCTCGGCACCAAAGGCCGTGGCCATCAAGAGCTTTGGGTGGAAGTGCTTGACGGCCCAGCGGAGGACTTCCTGAGGACTGGCATTGCCGAGCAATTCGTTAGCGGCCGCGATTGAATCAGCATCCATCGGGAGAGTCTTCATTCCAAGAGATACCAGTTCACCGAACTATCTTTATCCGAATTGTGACAATTCTGGCAAGGGGATGAAAATGATTTACGAGCCACCGGGCGAGGCGCCGGTACCCATGACCGGAGGGTCCCGCAGACTCCACCCGCCCTACATCAATCCGAGTATTCCCATGACACTTTCCCGCCGAAGCGTCCTCGCCACTTCCGCTGCCCTCGGACTCGCTTCGACGCTCCGTGCCGAGGAAGCGAAGCCGAAAAAGCTCGATCCGAAAAAGAAGTAATTTGCCACGGGGGATCGTAGCTGTCGCAATCTTCACTTTCTCGGTGACAGCAACTCCCATTTCGCCGATACTTGTTCAACGCTGGGGTGTTTTGATAGTCAAAGGGGATCTACCGTGACTCGCTGGACACACACCCTGCTGGCCATCGCATTATCGGCAACATCCATCGGAGCAGCCGAACCGGCGCCCGCAAAGCTCGAATTTTTCGAGAAGAAAATCCGACCGCTGCTCGCCGCGAACTGCGCGGGTTGCCATTCCGCCGAGACGAACTCCAAAGGCGGGCTGCGCGTCGACGACTTCAAAGGCCTGCTGACCGGCGGCAACTCCGGCGCCGCCATGGTCCCCGGTAAACCGGCCGACAGCTTGCTATTCAAACGCATCACTCAGAAAGACGAAAAGCGGCGCATGCCCCTCGAGGGAAAATCGCTGAGCGATGAGCAAATCGCCGACGTGAAGACGTGGATCGCCGACGGCGCCGCCTGGCCGCCGATCCGGGTGCCGGCCGCGTTGACGCAACCGAAGCCGAAGTTCGACGAACTGAAAAAGAGCCACTGGGCCTGGCAACCGCTGGCGAACCCGAAACCACCGGTGGAACAAGCGGGCGCTTGGGCGAAGACCGACATCGATCGATTTATCGAAGCCAAGCTCGACGCGGCGAAGTTGAAACCGGTCGGCGACGCCGACAAGCTTACACTCATCCGACGGGTGACGTTCGACCTCACCGGCTTGCCGCCGACGCCGGCCGCGATCGACGACTTCGCAAACGATACTTCGGCCGGTGCTTTCGCCAAAGTCGTCGATCGGCTGCTGGCTTCGACCGCCTTCGGCGAGCGCTGGGGCCGGCACTGGCTCGACCTCGCCCGCTACGGCGAGAGCACCGGCCCGAGCCGGAACATCCCGTACCCGTACGCGTGGAAGTACCGCGATTACGTCATCGACAGCGTCAACGCCGATGTGCCGTACGACCGTTTCTTGCGGGAACAACTCGCCGGCGACCTGCTGCCCGCCCGAGACGATGCCGAGCGCGATCGCTTGAAGATCGCCACCGGATTCCTCGCCCTCGGCGTCAAAGACGTCAACCAGCGTTTCAAAGTCCGCTTCATCATGGACAACGCCGACGAACAGATCGACGCCGTGACGCGGTCGGTTCTCGGGCTGACTGTGAGCTGCGCGCGTTGCCACGATCACAAGTTCGACCCGGTGTCGCAGACCGAATACTACGCCCTCGCCGGGATCTTCACGAGCACCGACAACGCCAGCGGCGTCCGCAACAAGATGGGCGGCGGCGGCCTCGACTACTACGACACGGCGATGCTGATCAAGCTGAGCAGCCAGCTCCCACCGCCGCCGGCCGCACAGGTGGAAAAAGTCCGCGTCGAATTTGAAGCGGCGAAGAAAGCGTGGGACGACATCCGCGGCACGTCCGAAGGATTGAAAGTCGCCAAAGATGGCCAACCGACGCAACGGCCCTTCCGCTTGAAGTTCGAGAAACTGCAAGCGGATCTCGCGGCACTCACCGATCCGATTCAACGCGGCGCCGCGACGCACGGTGTCCGCGACGCCAAGGTCATCGCCGATACCGAAGTCCGCATCCGCGGCGAAGCGGAGAAACTCGGGCCGGTCGCGCCGCGCGGTTTCCTTTCGGCCGTGGCCGTACCCGGTGCCGCGGCGGTGAACCCGAAGCAGAGCGGCCGCCTCGAACTGGCCGAGTGGCTGGCGAGTCCGAACAATCCGCTGACGGCGCGGGTGATCGTCAACCGGACCTGGGCTCACCTATTCGGCCGGGGGATCGTGTCGACGGTCGATAACTTCGGCGTCATGGGTGACAAACCCTCGCACCCGGAACTGCTCGACAACTTGGCGAACGCGTTCCTCCGCGACGGCTCGAGCATCAAGAAACTCATCCGCACTTTGGTGCTGACGCGGGCCTATCAACTCTCGGCGGAAGCGACCGAAGCGAACCGCCAAGCCGACCCGGCGAATGCCCTCGTCTGGCGACACAGCCCGCGGCGGCTCAGCGCCGAGGAATACCGCGATGCGATCCTCGTTGCGTCCGGGGCGCTAGACCCGAAGCGCCCGGCCGGTTCCCCGGCTCAGGAATTGAAGATGACCGAGATGACCGACAACGGGAAAGAGGCCAACGGCGTCCGCGAAGCCGCGGCGAAGAGCCGGGCGCGCAGCGTCTACCTGCCTCTGGTCCGCGGTGTCACACCGTTGTCACTGGAGGCGTTCGACCCGGTCGATCAAACGCTGGTGTCCGGTACACGGGATACCACGACCGTCGCCGGTCAGGCGCTGTTCGTACTGAACTCGTCCTTCGTCCGCCGGCAGTCGCTGAACTTGGCCGAGGCGGTGATGAAAGAACCGAAGGCCTCGGTGAACGACCATATTCAACAGGTCTACCGGCGCTCGCTCGGCCGCATGCCGACGGACGCGGAAACGAACCGAGCAGCAACTTTCTTATCTGACTACGAATCGGCCGCGCGGGAAGAACTCGCCAACCAGCCCGATCCGAAACCGATGAAACCGGTGCCGCCGAAGCCGAAGAAACCCACTGATCCGCCCGACAACCCCGATGACATCGATCAAACCGGCGAGGCGTTGACCAGCGAAGTGGTGCAACCCAAAGACGCGAAATCGGCCGCGTGGATGGCCTTCGCACAAGCCCTGTACGGCTCCGCGGAGTTCCGCTTCGTGAAATGACCACCGGATTCACCGCTGTGTGCGTGCCTCCGCGGTGATAATTTCTTTCCGCAACCAATCCAAGAGTGCGTGCCATGTTCCCGATCTCCCGACGCCAAGCATTGAAGTCCGCGAGTGCCGGCTTCGGCATGGTCGCCCTCGCCGGCCTGATCGGCCAGCAAGCTGGGGCGGACGACAAAGTCGCTAAGCCCCTCGCCCCGAAGAAGCCGCACTTCCCCGCGAAAGCTAAGCGACTGATTTTCGTCCACATGAACGGGTCGATGTCGCACCACGACACCTTCGACTATAAACCGCAACTGATCAAAGACACCGGCAAAGTCGGCCCCGGCGGCGGCACGCTTGTCGCTTCGAAATTCAAATACGCCCAGCACGGCGAGACCGGGTCGTGGTTCACCGAATTGCTGCCAAAGCTCGCCAAGCACGCCGACAAACTGACGTGGCTCCGCGGCCTGCACACCGACACGCCCGCCCACCCGCAAGCCGTCGTGCAGTTGCACACCGGCAGCGCGAACGCCGCGCTCACCCGGCCGAGCCTGGGTGCGTGGTTGCTCTACGGCCTCGGCAGCGACAACCAAGAACTCCCCGGTTACGTCACCGTGAATCCGCCGCCGAACTTCGGCGGGGCCGTGAACTACGGCAGCGCCTTCCTACCGGCCCATTTCCAAGGCACCCGCATCGACGACCGCGGCAACTTGCCGAATTTGAAATCCGCGGCGACGACCGGCCTCCAGCGCAAGCAACTCGATTTGATTCAAGCGATGAACCGCGACCTCGGGGCGCTCCCCGGCGCGCCGGACGAACTCGATGGTGTCATCGAAAGCTACGAACTCGGCTTCAAGATGCAGACGAAAGTGCCCGAGTTGCTCGACATCTCGAAGGAACCGCAGAAGGTCAAAGACGCCTACGGCGTGAAGGACGGCCCCGCGGGCAGCTTCGCCCGCCAGTGCATTATGGCCCGCCGGTTGACCGAAGCCGGCGTCCGCTTCGTCGAAATTTGCCAGCCCGGTTGGGATCACCACAACAACCTGCACAAGGGGCTGATCGATCGCTGCGCGTCGGTCGATCAACCGGTGGCCGCACTCTTGGCCGACCTCGAAAAGCGCGGGCTGCTCGACGACACGCTCGTCCTCTTCGGCAGCGAATTCGGCCGCCTGCCGACGATGCAAGGCCCCGATGGCCGAGATCACAACATTACCGGGTACCCGATGTTCTTGACGGGGGCCGGGGTGAAGAAGGGCGTCACGTACGGCGCGACCGACGAATACGGCATCAAGGCGGTCGAAGGGAAAATGCACACGAACGACCTGCATGCGACCCTGCTGGCGCTCATGGGTCTCGACCACGAGAAACTGACCTACCGCTACGCCGGCCGCGACTTCCGACTGACCGATGTGAAAGGCGACGTCGTCCGCGACATTATGGCCTGATTTGCCGACGAGATTCAGTTGAAGTGTTCGACACGAAACCTTCACGTCGTATTCTTCGCATGGAGGTGAGCACCGAACGCGAACCCGGAACCACAAACTACGGCGAGCGAACTGGCAAAGCGGTGACGGTCGTCGCCGAAGCCGATCGCATTCCCGCCGTCTATTCTGATGCCGTGAATTCTCCCATCGTCGCCAAGGTCGAAGCCAAACCGAACGAGATCAACCTCGATCTGAAACGAATTCCTTTGCGTCAGTTGGAACTCCGGGCGGGCCTCATTCCCCGGCATAAATCGTACGACCGCCATCCACCGGCAAGCAGACGCCGGTGATAAAATCGTTTTCGACCAACGCCAGCACCGCTTGGGCGATGTTCTTCGGGCTTCCCTCACGCTTCACAAGGGTGGCGTTGATCGCATGTTGCCGTTCGGCTTCGGGCAGATCGGGGGGCAGCATGACGGGTCCGGGCAGGATGGCGTTGACACGCACGTTCGGATTGCGTGTGCCGAGTTCGACTGCGAAGCTGCGGGTCATCGCGGTCACGGCGCCTTTGCTCGGGAAGTAGGCCGCGTAGCCCAAGTAAGGGCGAACCTCGGCCCAATCGCCGATGTTCACAATCACCCCGCCCGCCGGTTGAGCCACCATTTTCAAACCGACGTGCTGACACATCAAGAACGTGCCGAGGGCGTTGGCGTCGAAGTGGGCGCGCACGTCCGCAGCGGTGGCTTCTTCGAGCGATTTACGTTGCCAGATGGCGGCGGCATTGACGAGGACATCGACCCGGCCGAAGCGCGTGAACACGTCTTCCGCGAGTTTTTTCACCGCGGATTCATCGGTGAGGTCGGCTTGAAAACTGGCGACTTCGACGTCGAGTGACAGGAGGCTGTCAGCGGTCTCCTGCGCTTCGGCTACAGAAGTGCGGTAGTGCAACGCGATGGCATAGCCAGCTCGCGCCAGCGCTTCCGCGACGGCGGCGCCGACCCGCTTTTTTCCGCTGCCGGTGATCAGGGCGAAGGGCATAGGATCGATCCGGTGTGACGGTCACTGGCGAATGCACGCTTCCGCGAAGCGTTCCATTTCTTCCAACTGCGGGCTGCACTGCAACAGTAACAAACTCACGCCGACTTTCTCAAACGCGGCGACGCGGTCGATCACCATCTGCGGCGTGCCGATGAAGCCGGAGCGCAGGCCGCGGTTGCTCACGGAATAATCTTCGAGGGAGACGCGCTGTTCGAGCTGCGTGCCCGAGAGCCACTGCTGGTAGTTGTGGTAGCCGGCCTTCGACTGCTTCACGTCGGTGATGCGGGCGAGTTCGGCTCGGGCCTCGGCCTCCGTATTCCGCACGATCGAATACCCGGCGACGCCGTAGATCATCGGCGGCAGACCGAACTTCTCCCGCCGCGCGGCCATATCGGCGATGCGCTCGCCGATCTTCTCGGGCGGGTCGCCGTGCATCACGTAGGCGTCGCACGTCTTGGCGATGAGGTTCTTCGCCGTTTCCGATTCGCCCCCGGCGTAAAGCGTCGGCCGCGGCTTCGTGAGCGGCTTCGGTTGCAAGATCGAATCGGCGACTTTGTAGTACTTCCCATCGAAGTTGAATTCGTCGCGCTTCCACAAGTTGTCTAACACTTCGAGCCACTCGGCGGTGCGGGCGTAGCGGTCGTCGTGCTGCTCGAAGTGGACGCCGTATTTCGCCGCTTCGTCCTTCCACCAACTGCTGACGACGTTCAGCGACAACCGATTGCCACCGCCGATGTGGTCGATGTTCGCGGCTTGTTTGGCCAACAACGCCGGGTTGTGGAACGTCGGCCGCACGGCGACCATGAATTCGAGGCGATCCGTCACGGCCGTGAGCGCGGCCGCGGTGCTCCACGCGTCGAGCGACGGTTCCGCTGCGCCTTTGATGTCGTTGAGGTTCAGCTCGGCGACGAGCGTGAGGTCGTAGCCGATCTGCTCGCTCCGCTGGGCGAGCCTCTTGGAATAGGCCCACGTCGCGGCCATGTTTTCATCGTCCACGTTCCGCAGCCACCCGCCGAAAACGGGGAGCCAGTATCCGTAGCGCATGGTGCGAACCTTAAATCGGAAAGGCGAGCCGGCCCCCTGAGGGGTCGGCGGATTGCCACCAGGGCACCGCCCCCCCACCGGGGCGGCTCGCCGGAGCGACGAGATAATCCACGAGGCGCACGAACGGGTCGAAACCAACAACATTGGTCGCATCGGCGACGAAGTTCGACAGGGCGTTGATGTCGTAATAGACCAGCTTCCCATTGCGGTCGTCGATCATGTACTCGATGCCGCC
>JBBRUN010000049.1:0-16439 GCA_038247765.1 Gemmatales bacterium
ACCAAGTTCAATGGCGGGACCACGCCGACGGTCGTGCTGTTCACGCCGATCGCCTTCGAGAATCACCAGTCGCCGAACTTGCCGACGGGCGACGAAATCAACGCGAATTTGAAGCTCTATTCGAAGGTCATCCGCGAGGTCGGGGCGGCGAACAAGATCCAAGTCGTCGATCTGTTCACGCCGAGCGCCGCGGCCTACGCCGCCGCGCAGAAGCCGCTGACGATCAACGGCATCCACCTGACGGGCGACGGCTACAAGGCCCTCGCCCCGGCCATCGACAAGTCGCTGTTCGGCTCCGCGTTCACCCCGGACGCCAAGAAATTCGAGGCGACCCGCCTCGCCGCGATGGACCGCAACGCGACTTGGTTCCTCCGCCACCGCGCCACCGACGGCTATTCCGTTTACGGCGGCCGGGCCGATTTGCGCTTCATCGGCGGACAGACGAACCGCATCGTTGCCCAGCGCGAACTCGAAGTGCTCGATGTGATGACCGCGAACCGCGACGCCAAGGTGAACGCCGCGGCGCAGGGCAAAGACTTCACCGTCGATGACACGAACACGCCCGATTTCATCCCCGTCGCCACGAACAAGCCCGGCCCGCTCGACGGCAAACACCTGTTCCTCAGCGGGGCCGACGCCATCGACAAAATGACCGTCGGCAAGAATCTGAAGGTCACGCTCTTCGCCGACGAAAAGAAATGGCCCGAACTCGCCAACCCGGTACAGATGGCTTGGGACCGCAAAGGCCGGCTCTGGGTCGCCGTCTGGCCGACCTATCCGCACGTCAAACCGAAAGAGCTGCAGAACGACAAACTGCTGGTATTCGAGGACATCGACGGCGACGGCGCCGCCGACAAAATGACCGTGTTCGCGGACAATCTCCACAACCCGACCGGCTTCGAATTCACCGCCGACGGCGTCCTCGTCGCCCAAGTGCCCGACCTGCTGCTGTTGAAGGACACCGATGGCGACGGCAAAGCCGACCGGCGCGAGCGCGTGCTCCACGGCCTCGACTCGGCCGACACACACCACTCGGCCAACAGCTTCGCCACCGACCCGAGCGGAGCGGTCTACTTCCAAGAAGGCACCTTCCACCACAGCCAATTCGAGACGCCCTACGGCCCGCCGCAGCGCGTCGCCAACGGTGCCGTCTTCCGCTACGAGCCGCGGACGCAGAAAGCCAGCGTCTACGTCAGCTTTGGCTTCGCCAACCCGCACGGGCACGTCTTCGACAAATGGGGCCAAGACATCGTCGTCGATGGCACCGGCTCCAACCCGTACCACGCCCCACTCTTCTCCGGGCACCTCGATTTCCCCGCCAAGCACGGCCGGCCACCGCAAGTTTACCAACAGCGCACCCGCCCCTGCGGCGGGATGGAGTACCTCACGAGCCGGCACTTCCCCGAGGAATTTCAGGGGAATTTGATCGTCACGAACGTCATCGGCTTCCAAGGGTTGCTGCGCTACAAGATCGACGATAGCGGCTCGAGTTTGAAAGGTGCGGAACTCGACCCGATCCTCAGCAGCACCGACCCGAACTTCCGCCCCGTGGACGTGAAGACCGGGCCGGACGGCGCGCTCTACTTCGTCGATTGGCAGAACCCGATCATCGGCCACATGCAGCACAACCTCCGCGACCCGAGCCGGGATAAAGTCCACGGCCGCATTTACCGCGTCAGCTACATCGGCCGCGAGACGCTGAAGCCGGCGAAGATCGACGGCGAGCCGATTGCGAAACTGCTGGAGTTGTTGAAGTCCCCGGAAGACCGCGTGCGGAGGAATGCCAAGCTCGAACTCGGCGCTCGCAAGAGCGCGGACGTCATCGCCGAAGTGCAGGCGTGGGCCGCGAAGCTCGACAAGACCGACATCGGGTACGCCCACCACCTGACCGAAGCGCTCTGGGTTCACCAAGGCCACAACGTCGTGAACACGGACTTACTGAATGACGTGCTCGCTTTGAAAGACGAGAACGCCCGCGCCGCGGCGGTACGGGTGCTGACTCACTGGCGCGATCGCGTCCCCGCGAGCCTCGACATCCTAAAGGCGATGGCGGCGGACGACAGCGCCCGCGTCCGGCTCATCGCCATCTGGGGGGCGAGCTACTTCACCCAACCCGAGGCCATCGAAGTCGTGCTCGTCGCCGGGGAGAAGCCGCGCGACCAGTACATCGACCACCTGATGATCGAGACGCGCAAGGCGCTCGACCCGATCGTGACGAAGGCCATCGCCTCCGGGATGGAGCTCAAGTTCACCACGGCGGCGGGAGCGAAATTCTTTTTGAAGTCCATTTCGAACGACGACCTGCTGAAGGTGAAACGCAGCGCGACGGTCTTCACGGAATTCCTGAATCGCAAGGGGATCCGGGAGGAATATCGCCGGGAAGCGGTGCTCGAACTCGCCAAGCTCGAAAGCAAGCTTCCGACGGCGATCTTGCTCGACGCCATCAAACGCCAAGATGCCGCGGCCCAAGATGAGAGCGTCGCCTTCGACCTCGTCCGCATCCTCACGGACCGCAAAGCCGACCTGCCCGCCGTGCGTAACGACCTCGAAAAACTGGCCACCGGAAGTTCGACGGCGCTCATCCGCCAACTCGGGTATGTCGCGCTGATCGCGGCCGACGATTCCCCCGAGAAGGCCTGGACCACCGCCATCAAGAGCGTCAACAGCCTGCGGGACTTCGTGCTCGCCGTGCCGATGATCCGCGATCCGCTACAGCGGGCCGCGCTCTATCCGAAGTTGCTACCGTTGCTGGATGGGCTGCCGAAAGACTTGGCGAGCACGCTGCCGAAGAACAACGCCGTGATGGGCCGGTACGTCCGCATCGAACTCGCCGGGAAACTGCGGACGCTGACGCTGGCCGAGGTCGAAGTCTTCAGCGATGGCAAGAACGTCGCCCGCGGCGGCAAGGCGAGCCAGAGCAGCACCAGCAATGGCGGCGACGCGTCCCGCGCCATCGATGGCAACAAGAAAGGCCTGTACAGCGACGGCGGGCAAACGCACTCCGTAGAAGGGAGCGACAGCCCGTGGTGGGAAGTCGATCTCGGCAAGGATTTCCCCGTCGACTCCATCGCCATCTTCAACCGCATCGAAGGCAACCTCGGCACCCGCCTGAAGGACTACTCGCTGCTGATCCGCGATGACAAGAAGAACGTCACGTTCCAATTGAAGAAGCAGCCGACGCCCGCGGAATCGGTGAAGCATGTCGTTTCCGGGGAAGCCCCGGAGCGGATCATCCGCCGCTCGGCGATGCTCGCCGTCACGAGCATCCGCGGCAAGGAAACCGAGACCTTCCAAGCGCTCGCGAAATTCGTCGCCCTCGACGCCGAGCGCCCGGCCGCGATTCAAGCCCTGCAGCGCATCCCCGTGGCCTTCTGGCCGAAGGATCAGGCCCAACCGCTGTTGAACATCGTGACGGCGTACATCGCCAAGGTGCCGCAGGCCGACCGCACCAAGCCCGACGTGCTCGATGCCCTGCAACTCGGCGACGCGCTCGCAAGCCTCTTGCCGAAGGACGACGCCAAGAAGGCCCGCAAGGCTCTCGGCGAACTCGGCGTCCGCGTCATCCGCGTCGGCACCGTCACCGATCAAATGATCTTCGATAAGGACCGCATCGTCGTGCAGGCGGGCAAGCCGGTGGAGTTCGTCTTCGAGAACACAGACATCATGCCCCACAACTTCGCGATCATCCCGCCCGGCATGCTCGAAAAAATCGGCGATCTCGCCGAGATGTTCGGCACGCAACCGGGGGCCCAAGAGAAAGACTTCATCCCGCCCAGCCCGGACATTCTGCTGCGGAGTAAGTTGCTGCAACCGCAGAGCGGCCAGACCCTCCGCTTCATGGCCCCGGCGAAGCCCGGCGTCTATCCGTACGTCTGCCTCTACCCCGGCCACTGGCGCCGCATGCACGGGGCGCTGTACGTCGTCGCCGATTTGGACGAATACCTCGCCGACCCCGAAGCCTACGTGGCGAAGGAGAAGCTCGCCCCGGTCGATGAACTGCTGAAGTTCAACCGCCCGCGCACCGAGTGGAAGCTCGCCGACTTGGCCCCGACCGTGGACGAACTCGACAAAGGCGGCCGCTCGTTCGCCCGCGGCAAACAGATCTTCAACGTGGCCGCGTGCGTGAGTTGTCACAAATTCGACAATGCCGGGCAGGACTTCGGCCCCGACCTCACCAAGCTCGACGCCAAGGAATTCAAGGCTCCGGCCGATGTATTGAAGCACCTCCTCGACCCGAGCCTGCGGATCGACGACAAATACAAGAGCTACAAGTTCGACCTGCTTTCGGGAGGCAGCTTCACCGGCATGGTGCTCGAGAAGACCAAAGACGGCGACTACAAAGTGATCGAGAACCCGCTGGCGAAGACCGAAAGCCGGTTGATCAAGAAGGATGACATCGACGGCGCCCCGAAGCCGTCGCCGGTGTCGATCATGCCGAAGGGCCTGCTCGATAAACTGACCAAGGACGAAATCCTCGACCTGCTGGCCTACGTGTGGGCCAAGGCTGACCCGAAGCACAAGTATTTCGCGGGCGGCGACCACAAACACGGCCATTGAGTAGCATAGAATTATCCGTACTCATCGACGAGGCAAGTTATGGGTCGTGTCACAGCGACGGCAGTCGTCTCGAACATTCACGATTTCTACCGGCACCACCTCGGGGAGATCGCCGAAGGAGAAGTCCGCAAATTCGAAATCGCCGAGGCTCTCGTGGATACCGGGGCCTCGAATTTATCGTTACCCAAATCGATGATCGCGGCGCTCGGTTTATTCCCGATGAAGAAACGCCGAGTGATGACCGTGGCCGGCGTGCAAGATGTGGCGATTTTCGGGGCCGTCGATCTCCGGATCGACGGCCGAAATTGCACCTGCGACGTGACGGAGATCCCGGACGAATGCCCGGTTCTGATCGGGCAGGTGCCCCTGCAACTCATGGACTTTGTGGTCGATCCCAAGCGCCACCGGATCATCGCGAATCCGGCCCACAACGGCGAATGGATCGTGGATTTGTTCTAGTCGGCCCGACGCCCTCGCGTCGGGACAACTGGAACCAATGTTCACTTCACCGTCAGTAGTTTGTCTTCTTTCGGGAACGTTTCGATCGTCAGGCCTTTGAAATGGATCTCTTGCTTCACGCCGTTGCTGTGCAACTGCAGGCCGATCGGTGCCGCGTTGATCGTCTCCGGTTTCGGATCGCGCCAATCGACGACGGCCGTACCGTTGACCGCCACGCGGACGCGGTTGCCCTGCGCCAAAACTTCGATCTCGTTCCAGTCGTGCTGCTTACCGACCTTCTGCGCGGGTTTGCCGTCCACCGGTAGGCCGTTGCGGCCGAAGAGGTCGTACATCCCGTAGCCCGACGGGAACATCACGAGGTGCCCGGCATACGTATGCTTCGTGCGATCTTTCTCCGGATCCTTGCTGACGTCCGGCTTCACCTTGCCCCAGAACGCCACGCCCGAGTGCATCTCCGATTCCACGAGCTTGCTGCTGAACGTCAGGCGGAAGTCGGTGTACTTGTCTTTCGTCAGCAGGTAGGTGCTGAATTTCACCGGGTCGGCGTTCTTGGCGACGATGATACCGTCCTTCACGCTCCAGAGGTCTTCGTAGCCCTCCCAACCATCGAGCGTCTTGCCGTCGAATAGCTTGATGGTTTTCGACTCGCCCTTGAGCGGTTCGACGACGGGGGTTTCTTTCTTCGGTTCGGCCGGCTTCTTGTCTTGGGCGAAGGCGGCACCGCAGGCAGCAAGCAGCAGAATCGAGGCGACGTAACGCATGGGTTCATCCGACTGGGGGAAAGGGAAACCGAGGCAGGCGGATGATGATACCACGGCCGGCGGGCGAAACAACACGATAGTCCGCGCGCGGGTGAGGCGACGATTCTTGGAGGCTTTCGTAGGTCACGCTGTGCGTGACGCCGGTGCGCATCCGGCACGGCCCTGGCGTCCCGCACAGCGTGACCTACAAAAACGGCTACAGCGGGTTGCGAGTTTTCGTAGCGGCAACAACTGACGGACCGAATCGGTTTTATCCGCTCTCCGCCCCAACGGGGCCGACGTTTACAGCCGGGGGCGGAAGCCCCAGGACTCGGGTACTTATTCTTCGCCCCGAAGGGGCCGACGTGGTTGAGGTCGGCCCCTTCGGGGTGAAGACACCGGAGATGCGCAGATTTCCAGACCGCTATAGTAACTCGAAATCCGATCGAATCGCGAAAACCTTTAAGGAACGTTGGCACACCCCGCGCGCGGGCCGATCCTTGCTCGACCCGGCTTCTCGGGTTAGGATTCAGACTCCGTCGCCATGACCCGGAGGCCGCCGTGCGCGCTTCGATTTTGACACTCATGCTTTTGGCCACGCACGCTTCGGCCGAACCGGACAAATCCGGGCCGGGGCGGTTTCCGGAGAGCGGCTCCGAAGAGGCTTGGGCCAAGTTGCCCCGGGAAAATCCGCAATTGCCGCCGTGGGCGAAAATGCTGGTCGGCCCGTTGCCGCGGACGACGGCGCGGATGCTCGAACTCGATTATTTCCACCGCGAGAAGAACCCCTTGGGTTCGGCGCTCTCCTCGCAACTCCGCTGGACGGCCGCCGATGCCCTCGGCTCGGCGTACGGCAAAGCCACGGCCGTGGCGGATCTCCGCCGCGGCGGTGCGAAGGAAGCGGCGCTTTCCAAACTGGCCGTGAAAGACATCGCCAATGC
Source organism: Gemmatales bacterium (assembly GCA_038247765.1). GTDB lineage: Bacteria > Planctomycetota > Planctomycetia > Gemmatales > Gemmataceae > JALHQU01. The sequence goes on from JBBRUN010000049.1 coordinate 6,698, forward strand.
CGACGTGAAACTCGCGGCCGCATTCGCCCGCAAACTGACGCTCGAAGGCCACGCGATCACGGACGAAGAGTTCGCCGAAGTCCTCAAAGCCTACGGTCCCGAGAAGACCACCGCGATCGTCCACACGGTCGCGTACGCCAACTTCCACAACCGGATCGCCCTCGGCATCGGGGCCACCGGCGACCCGGTACCGCCGATCGATGCGAAGTTCGCCCCCGAGACGCTGGCGAAAGTGCCGACGCCGACCCGACCGCCGTGGGACGATTTAAAGTCGGTGAAGTCCGACGGTTTGTCCGTCCGAGTCGATTGGGGCCAGGCGAATGCCGAAGCGTTGAACGGCTCGCTCGATCAACAGAAGGCGCGCAAGTTGCGAATCCCGCTGCCGGATCGAGAGCGGATCGATGCCCTGCCCCCGAAGGAGCAAGAATCCGCCCGGCGCATCCTGTGGAACACGGTGAGCGCGGGTTACCAACCCGATTTCACCCGCGTCTGGTTCGCGGCGCTGTCTTGTTTCTACGACGAAGCGAAGGTGGATCGCGTATTCACCAACTCGGTCTTTTGGGTCGTGACCCGCACGAACGACTGCTTTTATTGAATGGGTCACGCAGAAATGCTGCTCGCGGTCGCGGGCCTCCAAGCGGACGAAGTGAAGACCCTGACGAAGAAACTCGCAGCGGGCGATTGGTCCGGTTTCCCCAAAGCCCAACGGACGGCCTTCGCGCTGGCGTACAAACTGAGCAAGCAACCGTCGTCGTTCACGGACGAAGATCGCGCCGCCGTGATTGGCGTCTTCGGCCGCGAACGCGCCGCCGATCTGATTTGGTACGTGTCGTGGTGCAATTACATGACCCGCATCGCCGACGCGTTCCAGTTGCCTTTGGAGAAAGAGAATTGCTTCGCACCGCCGCCGGCGAAGAAGGACGGGGATAAAAAGTAAGCGAGCAGCGCTACCGGCAAGAGTGTAGCAACGATTCTTGGAGGTTTTGGTCCCGCTCGGCGTGACGCCAGACCCGTGCAGGATGCGCGCCGGCGCCACGGACAGCGTGACCTACAAAACAGCTCATCGCGAAGAAACTCCGAGAATCGTTCCTAAACCCTTGCAGAGCAAGCACAACCATCGGTCATGTGGTTTAGCTTTCGGAGCTTTCGCTGCTTTCAGCCGGGGGGGTATGCAGAATGACCGAAACCTAAAAGCTAAAGTTGGCTGATGCAGATGTTGCTGGAAATGCTGGATTGATTTCCAACGCATCGTAAATCAACTCCCTCATCGTTGCCGAGGCCGTCGCTATGTCTGCCCCCATCGCGTTCGCCATTGTCGGTTGCGGGATGATCGCTCGGTTCCACGCCCGCGCCCTCGCCGAGATCCCGGGCGCCCGCGTCGCCGCTGTCGTCAGTCGCCGAACGGCATCGGGTGAAGAATTCGTCCGCGAGATGGCACTGGGCGACTGCCCCGTCTTCACTGAACTCAGCGATGCCTTGAATGCCCCCGGCGTCGATGCGGTCATCATCACGACGCCGAGCGGGGCCCACCGGGAACCGGCACTGCTCGCCGCAGCGGCCGGCAAACACGTCGTCGTCGAAAAGCCGTTGGAAATCACCGAGGCGCGTTGCGATGCGATCATCGAAGCCTGCGACCGGCACGGCGTGAAGCTCTGCACGATCTTTCCGTCCCGCTTCGGCGACGCGAACCTCGCGTTGAAATCGGCCATCAATGCGGGGCGCTTCGGCAAGCTCACACTCGGGGAAACGAGCTGCAAATGGTGGCGGTCGCAAGCGTACTACGACGAAGGCGGCTGGAAGGGAACGAAGGCGCTGGACGGCGGCGGGGCCTTGATGAACCAAGCGATTCACAATGTCGATCTGCTGCTCTGGATGATGGGCGACGTCACGCACGTGAGCGGCTTCACCGCGACCCTGGCCCACGAGCGCATCGAAGTCGAAGACACCGCCGTGGCGGTGCTGCGGTTCAAGAGCGGCGCCCTCGGCGTCATCCAAGCGACGACGAGCGTCCACCCCGGCTACCCGAAGCGCATCGCCATCCACGGCTACAAAGGCTCCGCCGAGATCGAACAAGACGACATCGTGCGCTGGGATTTCGACTTGCACTCGGACGACGACGCCCGCATCCGCGCGATGAAGTCCGGCGCCGGCGGCGGCGCCACCGACCCCAAGGCGATCGGCCACGAAGGCCACCGGAGGCAGTTGGCCGACTTCGTGGACGCGATCCGCGAGAATCGGATACCGAAAGTCGATGGCCGCGAAGGCCGCAAGAGCGTGGAATTGATCCGGGCCATCTATCAAGCAAACGAGTCGGGCCGGGTCGTGGAACTCGGTTGAAGTGCGACCATTGACGCCCCCGTCGATATCCGCGCGAACGTCTTGCCGCAGGCATGGCTCTATGCTGTCTCGCCCGAGTTCGCGACGGAGTCGATTCGGTAAAATCGCCGCATCCCGATTCAGGACGAACCATGCCCTACGAATGGCCGTGCGAGGACGACCTGCGATCTCGACTGCACGCCCTCGCGGGGCGGAGGGCAGCCCCGGAAGTCCACGGCAACATCCTGACGTGGCAAGGGGTCACCTACCGCTTCGCGTCGCTGCAGTACGCCGACCGGAAGAACTTCACCAATGGCGAAGGCGCCCGCAACAACGGGGGTCGTTTCACCCCCATCGGCGGGCCGCGGACGGTGTACTTGTCGCTCGACCGGCTCCGCCAAGAAATGGGGCTGACCCGCTCCGATTTCGTCCGACTCGTCGGCCTGTCCGACCGCTCCGCGGCCAGTTGGGAGGCGGGAGCCGAGCTCAAGGATTCGTCGCTGCGGACGATCACCGAAGTCGGCCGGATGTACGCAAAATTGCGGAAATCGTTCCCGACGCCGGAGCAACTGGCCGGATGGTTGAAAGCGCCCAACCCGGCCTTCTCCGGTTCGCAACCGCTGCAGGTCATCGAGCGCGGCGAAATCGACCGCATCTGGCGGATGATCTATTTTCTCGAATCGGGTACGCCGGGGTGAATATCCAATGATCGCGACATCTCAAAACAGTCCTTCTTGTGTTTTTTCGCGTGGTTCCAAGCCCCGGACTTGTTCCACCGTCGGCAGCGTGCTGATATAGTCGTAATAAGGCCCGAGGCGGAACTTCTTGCCGGTGTTGCCACTCGACATGTAGCGGATGTTGCCGAAGACCTCGCGCTCCGGGGGCCAGAAGCGGTCGAACAAACCGAAGCACCACAAGATGCCGGTGTAGCTGTTCGGGTCGCGACCGTCGAGCGCGTATTTATTGTTCAAATGCTCGAGAATTCGGTAACCGGCCTCGGGGGATTCGGACCACTCCAGCACTTTCTTCGCCCAGAGCATCCGCAGGTAGTTGTGGATGCGCCCGGTCGCCACGAGTTCCCGCTGGGCCGCGTTCCAGAGTTCATCGTGCGTGTCGGCATTTTCGAATCGGTCGAGGTTGTAGAGGTGCTCGCGGCGATCTGCGGCGTGCTTCGCCAATGTCGCCTTGGCCCAATCGGGCAGCACGAGATTCAACGTCCCACGTGCCCCGAGCGGGCTGAAATCGTAGGTCTCGAAGTTGAAGTGCGGCCGTTCCCCTGGCGATTCCCAACAGCGGTTCGCGCCGCCGCTGGCCAACAGCATCTTGCCGTAGTTCCATTGGAAGCCGACATCTCGCCACGTGATCGCTTCGTCGAGGAAGCTGTTGATGCTGGTATCCCGGCAGTAGAAGTCGCTCTTGTTCTTGGCCTTCATATTGATGTCATCGGGGGTCCAGCCTTTCGGCAACGCCTCGGCGATCACCTCTTCAATCGACAGATGCCCGTAGTGCAAGTGGAAGCTCAGCCCGCTGGCGGCGTTGCGCTTCGGGGCGTCCGGCAGGCTGCGCTCTTCACCGTAGCGGTGCAGTTTGAACTTCAGAAATTCCTTCAGCACGAGCTTCGCTGCGACCGTACCGCCAACGGCACCGGGCACCGGGGGAACCGATTGATCGATGGGCAAGGCCCGCACGAACTCGCCGATGTCACCGGGCGGTTTCCAAAGTTTGAAGGGCGGCTTAGGGGCTTTCTTCACCGTGTCGAACACCGGCCGGGGGTTCGCCCGCCCGGCCCACGCGGTCGCGAATTGTTTGTGGATCCGCGGCCGCAAATGTGCGGCCGCCGCGACCGGCGCGCCGAGCAGTGACAACGGGATGACACTGTTGCCATCGACCGCGAGCACGGGAATCGACACCGATGCCGCAATCGCCCGGATCTGCGCCGGCACGATGTATTGCGGGTAGTCGTCGGTGACGAGCACACACGCTTTCTCGCACAGCTTGCTAACTAGGCCGCGACCCGATTGCGCCGGCGTCTCGACGAAGGGCCAATAGATCGCGCCGACGCGCTCCGCCTCCGCCGCATTGTCGCGCATCCCTTCCAAAAGAAACTGGTGGAAGCGGGCACTCGCCCACGGGGCGTTCAGCTTCAAGCCTTCGTAGACCACCAGCGGCTTCTTCAACCGCTTGGCCCAATCGAGCGCGACATCGAGAGCGTGGTTGTGCGATAGCCGCCGGTACATGGTGCACCAGTAGAGGACGTACTCGCCCGATTCGTCCGGCGCGCGGTCGTTGGCGGTGCGGATGCGGGCATCGCGGATCGTCGGCATCGGGCGTCTCGCTGCTCGCTTTCGGAACCCTATAATAGGCCGCATGACGGCACCGCTTCTCGAACTCACCGGCATTCGCAAAAGCTACGGCCGCACGGAGGCGCTGGCCGGCGTGAGCCTCGCCGTGCAACCGGGGGAACTCTTCGGCCTGCTCGGCCCCAATGGGGCTGGGAAAACGACGTTGCTAGCTATTCTCGCGGGGCTGTCCGGCCCGAGTTCCGGCGATGTCAAACTCTTCGGTCAACCGTTCGGCCCGGCTGCCCGCTCAGCGCGCCACCTCGTCGGCTTGGCGACTCAAGACCTCGCCATTTACCCCGAGCTAACGGCCCGTGAGAACCTGCGCTTCTTCGGCCGACTCTACGGCCTCCGCGGCGCGGATTTGGATGCGCGGATCGACGATATGCTCGAAACAGTGGAACTGAAGGATCGGGGCAATCACCGCGCCGGCACTTTTTCCGGCGGCATGAAACGCCGGTTGAACCTCGCGGTCGGACTCGTGCACCGGCCGGAGTTGCTGTTGCTCGACGAACCGACGACCGGGGTCGATCCGCAATCGCGGAACCACATCTTCGAGCGCGTGCGGGCGCTGAACGCCGCCGGGCTGACCGTTATCTACACCAGTCATTACATGGAAGAAGTCCAAGCGCTTTGCCCGCGCATCGGCATCCTCGACCATGGCAAAATGATCGCCTGCGACAGCCGCGAAACGCTGCTAAGCCGGCTCGACACCGTGCTGACATTGACGATGGCACAGCCGACGGACGACTGGTTGGCGAGTACGAAGACACTTCCCGGTGCGACGTCGGCGGAGTGGATCGACGGCCACTTGCGGGTCGGTTCCACCGATGCCGCGCCGCTGTTGCCGAAGTTGCTGGCAATGGGGGCGGCGCCCACCGCCATCGAAGTGAAAGCGCCGACCTTGGAGAATGTCTTCCTGTCCCTGACCGGACGGGCCTTGCGGGATTGAATCCGAGGTTCCACACCATGCCCGCTTTCACCATCGCCCTCAAAGACCTGCGGTTGCTGCTGCGCGATCCGCGCTCGGCCGTCATTCTGCTGCTGATGCCGCTCGTGCTGATCCTCGTGCTCGGTCTGTCGCTCGGGGACGCCTTCGGCAACAAACCGGACGACCGCTTGCAAGTTTCCGTCGTCGTCGAAGATGCCGGTTTGCCTTCGAAAGTCGTGGCCCGCGAACCGATCCAAGAAAAGCCGACCGGGGCATTGCTCGGGTCCGTTTCCTACGCGGCGCCGATGGCCCGGTTGCACCCGCCGACGAAGCGCTGGGTCGATGTGATGCTCGACGACCTCAAAGACACCGGCAACATCAAGATTGAAATCATCCCGAGCCGGGCGGAGGCCGAGCGACTCGTCAAACGCGGCCAGCGCTCCGCCGTCATCGTCTTCGAGCCGGAGTTCAGCCAGAAAATCGACCGCTGTTCGTTCGTCGGCGCCGAGTTTCGACCGAACCCCATCAGCCCCCTCGACCGTTACGGCGTCGTCACCGACCGCGTCGGCGTCACCGTGATCGAGAACCCTTACCAGCCGATCGGCGGCAGCGTCGTGAAGCAGGTGACGCAGGTCAGCCTGATGCGCGTGATCGTGCCGTGGATGATCGGCGGGGCCTTCGACCTCATCGGCAAGCCGCTGTTCATGAAGAAGATGGAGGGCTACATTCCCGGCTTCTCGTTCCTCCCCGCCGACATGCGCGCGAGCGTCGGCCTCGGCATCCGCAAAGGCATCGCCGCGTTCTTCGGCGACTACGACTTCACCGCCTTGACGTGGTACGGCCTGACGAAAGACGCCCCGCCCGACGTGAAAGCGAAGAATACCGCGGAGTACACGCCCCCGCCGACGGGCCTCGGTCGCGGTGCGAAGAAGTACCAGATTCTGGTGCCGAGCTACACAGTTACGTTCGCGTTCTTCTTGGTGCTGACCGTCGGCTGGCTCTTCGTCGCCGAGCGCCGCCACGGCACGATGGTGCGCTTGCGGGCGGCACCGATCACGCGCGGGCAAATTCTGCTCGGTAAGCTGCTGCCCTGCTTCGCGGTGTCGGCAATCCAAGGGTTCGCGCTATTGCTCTTCGGTAAATTGATCTTCGGCATGAGCTTCGGCGCCGAACCGTGGCTGATTGTGCCGGTGGTGCTGAGCACGTCCTTCGCGGCCGTCGGCTTGGCGATGTTCGTCGCGGGGTTGGCCCGCACCGAGACGCAAGTCGCCGTGTACGGCACACTGCTGGTACTGTTACTCGCGGGCCTGAGCGGATCGATGATGCCCCGGGAATTGATGCCCGAGTGGATGCGCAGCCTCAGCTACGTCACCCCGCACGCTTGGGCGCTCGACGCGTACGAGCAACTGCTGCACCCGGACAGCCCCGCCATCGACTGGGCCACGGTGGGCACGAGCTGCGGCGTACTCTGCGCTTTCGGCCTCGCCTTCAGCTTGCTGGCGTGGTGGTGGATGAGCTTGGAATGACGCCGCGCCACGGGGTTGCCACCCCGAGCCCGACCGGGTCATCTTTCCATCGAGTCCGGAAATCGTGGTATTCGGCGACTTGCTTCCCACGCGAAAGGGGGATAGTGTTTCCGCCATGGGTTCGACGCGCCGGCAGGGGAGTTGCGATGTCCGTTGTGATGAAGTGGTCGATGCACTCGTTCGACAAAGCCACCGACACGAAACTCGGCAAGAAGTCGGTCGGGCTGCGGGTGCCGAAGGCACATCGCCAGAAATTCTTCCTGAAGCGGGCTCCGGTCGTGCTCCACTTGCTCTACCGGGGCAACCACACCAAGATCACCATCGACTTGGAAGAGACCTTCTGGACGCTGAATGGCGAACTGACCCACGCAGGCATCCGCAAATGGGTCGATACCGTTTACGGCCTCAAGAATTGGGAACCGTCCCCGGCGCGACCGAAGGTGCTCGTTTGGCCGCTGGGCAAGCAGTGCTTCGCCGTGCTCGGGTTGGATCGCTGATTCTTACTCCAAGTCGCCTTCGGAGACATCACCGCGCGGGTGAATTTCAAATCAGCGTGCCGTCGGGTACGACGCCGCCGCGGGGGACGCAGATGATGCCGTCGCGGATGTGCCACATGCCGTCGGGGCCATCGGCTTCTTTCACGCCGGCTTGATTCAGCATCTGGACGCCCGAGCCGATACGGCAGTCCTTGTCGAGGATCGCGCTGTTGATGATAGTATTGTTGCCGACGTTCAAATCGGGTCGGCCAAGCCGGCGGTTCTCCGCGATCTCGGCTTGGGTTTCGAAACCGTCCGAGCCGATGACGACCGTGTCCTTCAAGTGGCAGTTCTTGCCGATGCAAGATCGCACGCCGAGCATGCAGTGGTCGATCACGCTGCCCGAACCGACCCGGCAGCCGTCGGCGATGAGGCAATCGGTGAGCTTCGCGCCGCCGAAGCGGCTCGCGGGGAGGTTCCGCATCCGCGTGAAGATGACTTCGTCCGACTGGTAGAAATCGAAGGGCGGCACTTCTTCGCCGAGAGCGAGGCTGCACTCGTGATAGCTCTTGATCGTCCCGAGGTCTTCCCAGAAGCCATCGAATAGGTGGGCGTGGATGTGCCGGGCGCCGACGTGGTTCGGGAACAGGTTCGAGCCGAAATCGTGCGGCGGCCGCATCTGGTTGTGCAGCGTGTCGAGCACCGGGTGGTTGAGCATCTCGATGAGCTTGTCGGTCTTGAACAGGTAGATGCCCATGTTTGCGAGGTAGTTCCGGCCGTTCGCGGGGATGCCCTTGCTCTCGATCCACTCCGCCGGCGTGAAGTACGGCTTGCGGCTCGCGTCGGTCTTCGGCTTTTCGACGAACGACTTCACCCGGCTGTGGTCGTCGATTTGCATCAGCCCGAAGCCGGCGGTTTGGTCTTCCTTCACCGGGATGCAGGCGATGGTCACGTCCGCCCCGCTCGTGCGGTGCGTTTCGATCATGTGGCGGTAATCCATGCGATACAACTGATCGCCCGAGAGAATTAGGACTTCGTCGGCTTCTTCGCGTTCGATGTAGGCGAGGTTCTGTCGCACGGCGTCGGCGGTCCCTTGGTACCAACCGATGTGATCCTCGTATGATTGCTGCGCGGCGAGGATTTCGACGAAGCCGCTGCTGAACATGTCGAACTTATAGGTGTTGGCGATGTGCCGGTGCAAACTGACGCTGAGGAACTGCGTGAGCACGTAGATGTTTCGCAGGCCGCTGTTGAGGCAGTTGGAAATCGGGATGTCGATGAGCCGGTACTTCCCGGCGACCGGCACGGCCGGTTTGGCGCGGTCTTTGGTGAGTGGGAACAATCGGGAGCCGCGGCCCCCGCCGAGAATTAAACTGAGAACACGGGGAGAGGTCGGCATGTGTCGCTCGAAAAAGAAAGCCGAAGGGGTAGAGTTGTTATCTCACCCCTATTTCCGAAGGGCAATGAGGAAATCGTCACTTCGTGTACCAATTCAAGCCTCAAGCCTCCGCCTAAGCCCGGTTGAATTCGCATAACGCATCAGTTTCTGGAAGTTCGTCTGGCTCCCGGCATCGGCATCGGGTAATCCTATGGGACCTTGATCGCACCGCCGCCGACCCCGACGACCGCACATGAACCCGCCTTCTTGGCCGCGTTTCGCAGCGGTACCCTCACCGAATCGCAGGCCGAAGTTTTCCTCGACCGCGATCCCCTCGAACTCAAGTTCTTGCTGCTCCAGCTCTCGGCCGCCGTCGCGGTGATCGCGATGTCGGCGGGGCCGCACACGCCATCGAGGGCTTGGCCGCCCGGCTCCAAACCGGCCCCCAAAGCCCGCCCGAAGAAGCCCGGTGCCAAGCCCGGCCGCGAGGGGCACAGGGGTGCAAGACTCGGTTTGTAAATTCTTTTGGTGTGGGGTATCCGGCGGCGGGGATTTTTCATTTTTGCCGGCTGAAGCCGGCGGGAAAGCCCCTTCCCAATTTGCCCCGCTTGCCCATGCCCTTCACAAAACCGTCTTCCGCTGAACTCGACCGCATCGCCGAGGAAGTGCTCGCCACGCTCCGACGCCAAGATCTCCATCCGATGGCCTCGACGCGCGGCCTGACCTTCAGCCAGATCGAACGCACCGCCCACGCCATCGGCCACCACGCGCGGGTC
>JBBRUN010000050.1:0-16333 GCA_038247765.1 Gemmatales bacterium
ATGGAGTGTTATTTGGTCGCGGTACCGGCGACCGAATAGCAGAGCAGCACATCCATATCGCGGATGTACAACTTCCCGTTGGAGACGACCGGGTGCGGCCAGCCCGGCGTCTTCGTTTTCTCCGGGTATTTGAATCGACCCTTTTCGGAATAGGCCTTCGGCGAAGCTATTACCAAGGCGATTTCCCCGGAGTTGTATCCGCGGACATACAAGCGCCCGTCGGCGTAGCAGATGGCCGAAGGGCCGACCGAGGCTTCCGAGATTGCGCATCGATTCTAAGATACAATCCCTAATATCCACACATTCGGCACAAAGTTGACAGCCCACCAATCCGATAATGGATGTGTGAAGCCACGGAGGGAGTGGGCGGCTGCGCCCGTCGATCGGGCTGGCGAAGCGGATCGCATAGTGAAGCGACTCTCAGGTGTGTTTCAGGGATTTGCCACAGAGATCACAGAGTGGAAAATAGATTCTTGATCAGCGCGTTCTCTGTGAACTCTGTGTCCTCTGTGGCTAAATCTTGCGATAGGGCCTAGTTGCTACATCGAAAAGAACCTATCGGGCTGCGGAATGCGGGCGAATGAGACAACAACTCGATGGACGGCGTGGGCCGCCTTCGTAGTCCTGCTCGCCCTCGCCGGGTGCCAGACGACGCCGCACGCCGCCGACCGCACAACGGTTTCCGACCATCTGACGCAGCGGATTGGACACACGATTCCCGGTCAGTCCGGATCGGCACAAGTTACTCTGCCGCCCGGTTCGTCGCTTGATGACGGGATCACCGATGACGAAGCCGTTGCCGTCGCCTTGTGGAACAACGCGGCATTCCAAGAACTACTGGTCGATCTCGGCATCGCCCGGGGCGACTTGATTCAAGCCGGGCTGCTGCCGAACCCGGAGTTCGTCTACATCTTCGGCGTCACCGACAAGCCGTTCAAGTACGCGTTCGAGTTGCCGATCGAGGCCATCTGGCTGCGGCCGATCCGGGTGCGGTCGGCGGCGAAGGAAGCCGACCGGGTGGGCCAACGGCTCGCCCAAGCGGGACTCGATTTGATGCGCGACGTGCGGCAAGCCTACGCCGATGTGGTGCTGGCGAAGGAGCGGATCCGGATCGCCGGGGAAGCGGTGAAGTTGCGGGGTCGAATCGCCGAACTCGCCGAGAAGCGGTTGAAAGCCGGAGACATCTCGCCGCAGGAGGCGGCGACGGCTCGCATCGACGCGCTCCAGGCCGAACAGGACGCCGCCCGCATCGGGTACGACGTTCCGGTGCTGGAGGAGCGGTTGCGGAACCTCATGGGCATCGGCCCGCTGCGGGGTCCGCTCCCACTCGACCCGTCGCCGCCGCCGGCGTGTCAGAAGTTCGACGCGGACGCCCTGACCCACGACGCGATGGAAAGTCGCCCGGATGCCCTCGCCGCCGCCGAAGCGGTCGCGGCGGCCGAGGCCCGGTTGAGATTCGCCAAACTCGGTTGGGTGCGGCTGCTCGGCATCGCCGATGCGACCAGCGGCGCAAACGGCCATGAATTCGGCCCCGCACTCCGGTTCACGGTGCCGCTGTTCAATCGCAACCAAGGCGGGATCGCCCGTGCGGAAGCGGACCTCGAACGGGCGGTGAGAAACCAGAAGACGGTGGCATACCAGATCATCCTCGACGTGCAGCGGGCATACCTCCAGTTCCAGCAGACCTGCGCCGAACTCGAAATTCTCCGCACGAAGGTCCGGCCCGAGGTCGAGACCGCGATCCGCCGTGCCCAAGCGGCGTACCTAGAAGGGAACGTCACTATCTTCATCGTGCTCGAAACGACCCGGCAATTACTCGATAACTACCTCCGTGAGGCCGTACTGGTTGGCGACCTGCGGCGATTCTGGGCCGAGTTGGAACGCAGCATTGGCAGGCGGCTGGTGGACGTTGTGAAGAAATAGCCATAGAGGTCACAGAGTGCATAGAGAAATGTTACCGTGCCATCGGTTTCTCTCAATATTCTGTGTGTTCTCTGTGGCGAAACATCATTGCTGATGAATATGCTATTTCTGCAACGGCTGGCCTCGGTCGCCCTGATGCTCGCCCTCGCCGCCGCCGTCGGTGCCGGAGCGTGGTGGCTCGTCACGCACAAGCCGACCACGCCGACGGTCGACAAGCCGCCGTCGCCGGCGAGCGTCAAGGTGGTGAAGGAAGACGAACTCAACACCGTCACCTTGACCGAGGAAGCCGAGAAGCGAATCGGGCTCACCGTTGCGGCGGTCGAGGAAAAGGCGGTTCGCCGGGTGCGGGTCTACGGCGGTGAAGTGACGGTCCCGGTCGGGCGAACGATCCTCGTCGCCGCGCCGCTCGGCGGCACCCTCAAAGCTCCGCCCAGCGGCGAAGTGAAAGCCGGCCAATCCGTGAAGACCGGGCAAGCCGTTTTCCAACTCACGCCGTTGCTCACCCCGGACGGTCGGGCTACCTTGTCGGCATCGCTGGCCGATACCGAAGGGCAGGTGAACAATGCCAAGACGCAAATGGAGTTGACCCGGATCGCGCTCGACCGGGCGAAGCGCGTGTTGAAGGACGGGGCCGGGAGCCAGCGGCAGGTGGACGAGGCCGATGCCGCGTTCAACCTCTCCACCAAGACGCTCGATGCAGCCGCGGCCCGCCAAGCCATCTTGAATAAGGTGGTCGGCGATGCCGAGTCGGGAACGGCGGCTCCGATCCCCATCGACGCGCCCACGGATGGCATTCTCCGGACCGTGTCCGCTCTCCCCGGCCAGACCGTCCCGAGCGGGGCGGCCCTCTTCGAGGTGGTCGATCTTTCAACCGTATGGGTGAGGGTGGCATTGCCGGTGAACGATCTCGACGCCATCGACCACGTGGACTCCGCGCTGGTGGGCAAGCTGTCCGCCCCGCCCGGCACCCGGCTCACCTCCGCTAAACCGGTGAGCGCCCCGCCCTCGGCCAACGCCCTCGCCGCGACTGTCGATGCCTTTTACGAGATGCCGAACGCGGACGGGAAACTGACGCCCGGCCAAAGACTCGGCGTCACCATCCCGCTCGCCGATGCCCGTGAGAGTTTGACCGTGCCGTGGTCGGCGGTGGTGTTCGACATCCACGGCGGCACTTGGGTGTACGAGCATGTCGGCCCCCGCCGCTACGCACGCCGGCGGGTCGTCGTCGGGTACACGCTCGGGGCGGATGCCGTGCTCGCGAACGGACCGCCGGCGGGAACAAAGGTCGTGACCGCGGGCGTGCAGGAACTCTTCGGTGCGGAAACCGGCTTCGTCAAGTGAGTGCATCATGCTGAGTCGCCTCATATCGTCATCCGTGCGTGGCCGGGTCGTCGTCCTCGCCCTGTGCGTGCTGCTCGTTGCCTACGGCGTGCAGACCATCCGCACCGCCCCGCTGGATGTGTTCCCCGAATTCGCCCCGCCGAAGGTCGAAATTCAGACGGAAGCCCCCGGCCTCTCCACCGAAGAGGTCGAGAGCCTAATCAGTGTCCCGTTGGAAAACGCCCTCAACGGCACCCCCGGCCTGAAGACGATCCGCTCCAAGTCGGTGCTGGGGCTGTCGTCGGTGGTGTTACTGTTCGAGGAAGGGTTCGACATCCACAAGGCCAGGCAGTACGTGCAGGAGCGGGTCGCCGCCGAAGCCGTGCGCCTGCCGAGCGTGGCCCGCCCGCCGGTCATCCTCCAACCCCTCTCGTCCCTGAGCCGGGTGATGAAGATCGGGATGACGTCCAAGACGATGAGCCAGCAGGACATGACGGTTCTGGCGCTGTGGACGATCCGACCGAAGCTCATGTCGATCCCTGGCGTGGCGAACGTGGCGATCTGGGGACAGCGGGACAAGCAGTATCAAGTGCTGGTCGATCCCGACCGACTGCGGGCCTCCGGGGTGACACTCGATCAGGTCATGCGGGCGACGCAAGACGCCACGGTCCTCGAATCGGGCGGCTTCGTGGACAAGCCGAACCAGCGGATCCCCGTCCGGCACCGGGCGATGGTTCGCGACCCGGACGACTTGGCCCACACCGTGGTCGCCTTTCAAGGCAACGCCCCGACCCGTTTGGGCGAAGTGGCGACCGTGCGGTTCGGATCGCCGCCGCCCATCGGGGACGCCATCATCGTCGCCAAGTCGAAAGACGGCGAAGCGCCCGCCGAAGGCGTTCCCGGATTGCTCTTGATCGTGGAGAAGCAACCCGACGCGAACACGCTCGAAGTCAGTCGCCGGGTCGAGGCGGCGCTCAAAGAACTCGAACCGGGACTGGTCGGGGTCGAAGTGGACCCGACCATCTTCCGCCCCGCGACGTTCATCGAACGCGCCATCGAGAACCTCGCCCGCGCCCTGCTCATCGGCTGCGGGCTGGTCGTCGTCATCCTCGTCTTGTTTCTATTCGACTGGCGGACGGCTCTCATCAGCCTGACCGCTATTCCGCTGTCGCTGATCTCCGCCGTGGTCGTGCTCACGGCGTTCGGCGTCACCTTGAACACGATGGTCATGGCCGGGCTGGTGATCGCGCTCGGCGAGGTGGTGGATGACGCCATCATCGACGTGGAGAACATCTGCAGGCGATTGCGGCTGAACCATGCGGCGGGCAACCCCGCGTCGGCGTTCCGAGTCGTCATCGACGCCTCCAACGAGGTTCGCAGTTCGGTCGTGTATGCGACCGGAATCGTCATCATCGTGTTCCTGCCCATCTTCTTCCTCGACGGCATCGCCGGTTCGTTCTTCCGCCCGCTGGCGCTGGCGTACATCCTCGCCATTCTCGCCTCGCTCGTCGTCGCCCTCACCGTCACCCCGGCCTTGTCATACATGTTGTTGACTGGGAAACACAGAATTTTGCCACAGAGGACACTGAGAACACACAGGGAAAGCCAAGGGAAACGAAATGGGCTTTTGCAGTTTTTTCTCGCTGTGTTCTCTGTGACCTCCGTGGCGAAATTCTTTGCTTCTCTCGGTTCTGAAGAAGCCCCCGTCGCTCGGCTCCTGCGGCGGGCGTACGGGAAGGTGCTCCCCTTTCTCGTCAGCAGACCGTACACCGCCCTCGGCATCATCCTCGCCACGTTCGCCCTCAGCGGCGCCGCCGCCACCCGCTTCGGCTCGGAGTTCCTGCCCGAGTTTCAAGAGACGGACTTCCTGATGCACTTCATCGCCAAGCCGGGCGCCTCGGTCGAAGAGATGGATCGGACGACGGTCCTCGCCAGCCGCGAATTGACGGCCATCCCCGGCGTGCGGAACTTCGGCTCGCACATCGGCCGGGCCGAGGTCGCCGACGAGGTGTACGGCCCGAACTTCACCGAACTCTGGATCAGCATCGACCCGGACGTGGACTACATGGCCACCTTGAAGCGCATCCAGACCGCGATGGACGGCTATCCGGGCATGTTCTGCGACGTGCAGACTTACCTCAAGGAGCGGAGCAAAGAGGTATTGTCCGGCACCAGCTACAGCATCGTGGTGCGGCTGTTCGGCCCGGACATGGACGGGCTGCGGGCGAAGGCGAAGGAGGCCGAACGCGCGATGGCCTCGGTCGAAGGGGTGACGAATCTGAAAGTCGAGTCGCAGGTTCTCCTCCCCCAAATCGAGGTGCGACTGCGGCCCGAGGCGGCGGAGCGCTACGGCCTGACGCCGGGCCACCTCCGGCGGGCCACGACGACGCTGCTGCGCGGGACGAAGGTGGGCGAGGTGTACGAGGGACAGAAGCGGTTCGACGTGGTGGTGTGGGGCGAGCCGGCCTGCCGCGACGACGTGGCCGCGATCCAAGAGCTCCCCATCGACACGCCGGCGGGAGTCCAAGTGCGGCTCAAGGACGTGGCCGACGTGCTGGTGGTGCCGATGCCGAACGAGATCAAGCGGGAGGCCGCCTCCCGGCGGCTGGACATCACCTGCAACGTGCAAGGCCGCGATCTGGGGACCGTCGCCACCGAGGTCGAAACTCGGGTGCGGGGGTTGAAATTCGAGACCGGCTACCACCCCGAGTTTTTGGGCGAAGAAGCCGGCCGGCGGGAATCGAGCCGGCGCCTCTACGCCTTGGCCGGGTTGGCTCTGCTGGGCGTGATTCTGGTCATCTACTCCGACTTCGGTTCTTGGCGGCTCACGCTGATCGTCGCGTTCACCCTGCCGTTCGCACTGGTCGGTGGCGGCGTCGGCGTGATGATCACGGGTGGGGTCGTGTCACTCGGCTCACTGGTGGGGTTCGTGACCGTACTCGGCATCGCGGCCCGCAACGGCATCATGCTGGTGAGCCACTACCGGCACCTCGAAGATCACGAGGGCGAGGTGTTCGGGATCGGGTTGGTCCGCCGCGGGTCCGAAGAACGGCTGGCCCCGATCCTGATGACGGCGTTGGCGACCGGGTTGGCCCTGCTGCCGTTGGTGGTCAGCGGTCAAAAACCGGGCCACGAGGTCGAGTACCCGTTAGCCGTCGTGATTCTCGGCGGGTTGGTCACTTCGACTCTTCTCAACTTGTTTCTGTTACCGTCCTTGTACCTGCGATTCGGTCACCGTACACCCGCCGAACCGGAGCAGCAGGCGTCGCACTAAAAAACGCTGCAAGGTGATCCCTGTACAACGTTGAGGAAAGAGCCACCTGCGAGACTCGAACTCGCGACCTACGCTTTACGAAAGCGTCGCTCTACCAACTGAGCTAAGGCGGCAATCTACTGTAAAAATACCCGGCCGGGCCGGTTTAGCAAGGTCACTTGCCCGCGGCGGCGGCCGCGAGTTTCTCTTGCTTGTCGTGGGCGCGTATCGGGATCACTAAGTGATCCAAGCCGCCGCCCAAAATCTCGGCGAGTTTGAAAACCGACAAGCCGATGCGGTGATCCGTGATGCGGCCGTCCGGGAAGTTGTACGTCCGGATCCGCTCGCTGCGGTCGCCGCCACCGATGAGTGTCCGGCGCATGTCCGCCCGCTCTTTGTGGAGTTTTGCTTGCTGCGCTTCGTACACCCGGCTCCGCAGCACCCGCATGGCCTGATCTTTGTTCTTGTGCTGGCTGCGGCCGTCTTGGCACTTCACTTCGATCTCGTCCGCGGTGCCGCGTTTGTACCAAATCCGCACGGCCGATTCGGTCTTGTTGACGTGCTGGCCACCGGCGCCGCCGGCCCGCATCGTTTCGATTTCCAAATCTTCGGGGTCGATCTCGACTTGGGCCTGTTCGGGTTCGGGCATCACGCCGACGGTCGCCATCGAGGTTTGAATCCGACCTTGCGTCTCGGTTTTCGGGACGCGCTGAACGCGATGGCCGCCGCTCTCGAAGCGGAGGTGGGTGAACGCCCCGTCGCCCTTCAAACTGAAGACCATTTCCTTGAAGCCGCCTGCGGTGCCCGGGCTGTGTCCGATCTCTTCGATGCTCCAGCCTTTGGTGCGGGCGTAGCGGGTATACATTTCGTAAAGGTCGCCGGCGAACAGGGCCGCTTCGTCGCCGCCGGTACCCGCGCGGATTTCGAGGATCAAGCTGTCGAATTCTTCTTCCGGGTCGGTCAGCAGTTGGTCTTCGATCTTTTCTTTCAATGCGGCCATCAACGGGCGGAGTTCCGCCAGTTCCACTTCGGCCATCTCGCGCATGTCGGCATCGGCGAGCAAAGCGTCCGATTCGCGGATGGCCAACTCCAGCCGTTGGAACTCCAAGTACGGCAGCACTACCTTCGAAAGCGAGCCGTGTTCTTTATTGACGGCGCTGCTCTTGGCCGGGTTACCGGCGATGACGGGGTCGGCCTGCAAACCTTCCAGTTCGCGGTAGCGTGCCAGCTTTTGCTCGAGGATCGGCCACATAGTTCACCGGTTGGGTGGCATCAATGCGAAAGCCCGCAGACGGACTCGCCTGCGGGCTTCAGGGTTCGGCCGGTAAGCTACTTCGCTGCGGCTGCGGCTGCGGCGGCCGCTTCCACTTCGGAGTCCATCGGCTTGGCGACTTTGGTGTATGCCGAGGCGGACTTCTGATACTTCTTCTGGAACTTCTCGACGCGGCCGGTGGTGTCGAGGAACTTCATCTTGCCGGTGAAGAACGGGTGGCTGGCGCTCGAGATTTCGAGCTTGTAGAGCGGGTACTCGTTTCCGTCGGACCACTTCACGGTTTCGTCGCACTCGGCGCAAGACCGCGTGAGGATCGAGACGTTGGCGGACACATCGAGGAACACAACGGCACGGTAGGTAGGGTGGATATTCTTCTTCATGGCTCAACTCGGGTCGCAAAAGAAAAATTCATTCTACATCCGCGTATGCGGGTGGCAAGGCGATCCGTTCGATTGCCACGATTGTCAAACCGAAACCGGGTTCGACCTGTTCGGCGAGCCGGGAGCCGATCTCGCCGATCCAATCCGTTAATGTCGAGCCGCGCAACATCGTCAATAGTTCCAGTAATTCCTTCGATCGATCGGCCGCGCCGCAACCCGCTAGTACGATCAGGCGAGCGCCGGGTTCAAGAGTGCCCCGTAGCATCGGGAACGTTGTTTCGGTCAGGCCGAGGAATGGCCCGGTACCCCGGAGAAGTTCAATCCGCCCCGCGGCATCGATTTGAATCGGAGCCTGTAAGCCGGCGAAGCTGCCTTCCCAAGTCGGCGTTTCCACATCGAACCGGATTGTCCCGGCCGCGATCATCGCCCCTTCGCCAACGGCACCGTCGAGGAAATATCGATTCGCTTCGACGAGATCGACTCCATTTGTGCGGCGGAGCAATTCCAAGCAGCACTGCGCGGCGAGCACGCCGGCGACCGGTGTCAAACCCCCGACGTCAGCGAGGTCGATTCTCAGCGAGTCGTCGGCCCGGATTTCAGTATCGACCAGCGCGCAGCCGACCGCGTCGGCGGCATGGTGGAATAACGCGACGTTCCAGTTCGATGAGGCCGCAGCGGGTGGCCGGGCGTGGAGTGCTGCCAGCCGATTCGCGAGCGCCGATTCGCAGTCGCGGCGGCGGCGCAGTCTCTCGTTGATTCCAAGCATTATTCGCCCCCGGTCGGTGCGCGGGTTATAAAGGAACTACGACACCGGGGGAATGGCACTTCGGTTGTCGCCTCCATTCGCGCGAGGTCAGCCGTGCCGATCCAATTGGAATTGAAACGGATTATCATCAACGAGATCGACGACGACCAAGTCATCGTGCTCGGCGAAGTCGAAGGCGACCGCAGCTTGCCCATCGTTATCGGGCTCTTCGAGGCGTCGAGTATCGACCGCCGCGTGAAAGGGGTCGAGACGCCCCGGCCGCTGACGCACGATTTGATCGTCAGCGCCATCGAGTTGCTCGGCGGCGAAATTCGCGATATCACGATCAGCGAATTGAAGAACCACACGTATTACGCGAAGCTCCGCATCGAGCAAGAAGGCGTCATGGTCGAGGTCGATTGCCGGCCGAGCGATGCGGTGGCGCTCGCGGTCACGGCCCGCGTGCCGATATTCGTCCACGAAAGCGTGCTGGGAATGATGGGCGAAGAGTAGCGGCCCCCGGATAATGCTGTGTCGATACCGCGCCCCGAGGATCCGCCCGTGCCCATCGACATTCAATGCCCCGATTGCGAGCACGTGTTCGGCGTCCCCACGTCGATGGCCGGGAAGCGCACGCTGTGCCGCAGTTGCAACGCCGCGTTGATCGTACCGGGCGAGGTGGGCGCGGAAGCCCCGCTCGAGTTGCCACCGATTCGTCCTAACACGTCGAAGGGACGGGAGTCGGCCGCGGAGAAGCCGCCGAATTGGGATACGCCGATCCCCTTCCATTCACCGGGGCCGATCGTCGGCGTCCTGCTGATCGCTTTGCTCGCCAGTACGCTGGTCCTCGTCGGCTACGGATTGGCCCGCACGCCGACGGTCGTGACCAAGTCGCAGCCGTACGTCGCGCCGAAGCCGCAACCGACCTATCCGGATCCGAAGCCGGCGGATCCGAAACCGACCGCCGGATACGATCGGGAAGTGATCTTGCCCAATCGGGAAGTGATCCTGCCGAAATCGAGCCGTGGTACCAATTTCCTCGGGAACGCCTTCCTGCCGACGAATTGGCTGATCGCCAAAGATTCGACGGGGATCATGAATTTGCACGACGCGGAGCGCGGCACCATCGCCGGCTCGCTGGCGTTGAGTAATACTTGGGGCATCGACTCGACCGTGACCGCGTCGCTTAGCGGCCGTTGGGTGGTACAAATCGCTGGCCCGAAGTTGGAGCTCTATTCGACGCGGATCACCGGTGGAGCCTCGCAGAGCTGGGAGCCGTATCCATCTCGCAAACTCTTGGATTCCGCGCTGCTGTCCGATAGCCGACTTCTGACGATGTCCGGCGACTCCAGTTTCGACCTCTGGGCGATCCCGAGCGGGGAGTTCATCCGCCGCGTCGCGGTTCTGCCTACCGATCGTTCCCGAGTCGGGATCGGTACCGCGATCTCGATCGAACGATCGCTGTTGGCGATCCGCGATGAATCCAAGATCGCGGTCTATTCCCTCGACGACGACGCGTACGGCCCGACCGTGGAATTCGCCGCGGCGGGGGATTCGAAAATCGCTTTCACCCCCGACGGCACTCGCGTTGTCGCACTTTCGACAGTCGAGGCGAAATTGGGGGGCCTCCTCGACGACCGCGTCGAAATCTTCGAACTCGCTTCGAAGAAGCGCATCCACGAATGGACGCTGTCTTCGAATCGCCGGGTGGCCGACGCATTGGTTTGGAGTGCGGGATCGGATGGACTCTTGCTCAAGCGCGCCGATCTGCGGCGGGTCGCGTACCACCGGTTGTCCGACGGCCGACTATTGAGCTCGATCGAGACTGGCGATGACCAGAATCCAATCCGACTCGACGGGCCGGGCCAACGGATCCTGTTCTTCGCCCCCGAACCGCCCGGGCGGCTGTACGGTTTCGACCTGCCACTGCGGACGCCCGGGAACTTGCAGAAGAACCCCGTGTGGGAGTACAAAGCCGGCGTGCTGGAATTGCAGAAAGCGGCGCGGTAAACTGCGGGCCACCGAAAGCGAGGGCGATGCGATGGGTTTCGGATCGGAAGACGGCGAAAGCGAAGGCGGCGGAATCGGGGTCGGCTTCGACACCCTGCGCGGCCGCGGCTGGCCCAGCGTGCGGCAGTTCAATGTCTTCTTGGCCAATCGTATGGGCGCTCTGCTCGACCTCGTGCGCCGATTCGAAATGACCGACGTGCGCGTCGTGTCGTTGACCGTGGTCGAAACCGCCGATTGCGCGATCATCCGCTTGGTGCCGAGCGACTACGAGCGCGCCTTCGAGATATTGACGGCCGCAAAGCTGCCCTTCACCGAATCCGATTTGATGGTGGTGAAGCTGCCGGATAACGACCAACCGCTGCTGACGATCACGAAAGCATTTTTGGCGGGCGAGTACGACATCCACTACATGTACCCGCTGCTCATCGGCGTCGGACCGTTGGGCAGCACCGCCGTGGCGATCCACGTCGACAGCTTCGAGGCCGCGGCGGAGCATTTGCAAAATCTGGGCTTCACGCTCTTCACCGAATCCGACTTGCGCGACTGACCGGCCTCATTTCAAGGTCACGCCGCGCTGTTTCAGCGCGGCTTCGAGCTTAGGTTTGTCAGTTTTCGCGGGGTCGATGAGCGCCGTGATGCGGCCATCTTTGAAGCTGGCGGTGGCTTGTTCGACACCGTCGATCTTGGCGACGATCTCGTACGCCGCGAGGCAGCACGGTTTGCAATCGAGGCCCGCGACGGGGATTTCGATCCTCTTCAATTGTTCGGGCGGGGTCGCCGAGAGCGGTTTCAAGCCGAAGGTGTAGTTCGAGAAAGTCCGCACGCGTTCATCGAGCCGAGTCAGCACGTCCGCAGGCTTGACATTGGGAAACATCTTCTCGGCGTCGAACGCCAAAGTCGCCTCGGCCCGGTCGAAATCGACCGAAGCAATTTTGACATCCGGCCAAGCTTCGGCGAATACTTCGCGGAGATCCTTTTCCCGATCCGGCGAGAACATCCCCATGACGCGCACGCGGAATGGTTCGGGCTCGAAAACATCCCGGAATAGCCCGCTCTGCACCAATTCGTGGAGCAGCGAACGAATGCCGCCGCCTCGTTTTTGCGTCTTGGTCACGATGCCGGCGATCGCGGCGCGGTCGCCGAAGGCGATGGGCCGGCCCGTGGCATAGACCGCGAACTGGCGGGCGAGGTTGTTCAGCAGCAAATCCGAATCGGCGGCGAGGAGCGTTTGCAGTGCGGCGATGCCGGTGAACGTCTTGCCGTCGGGCAGCGTCCCCGCAGGATCGACCTTCGGGCCGAGCTTGAAACCGATGCCGATGAACGGATCGATAACGCCGCGTTCGGGCGGGTCGCCTGTGCCGAGAGAGCGATAGCGCGTGCGGAAGCCGCCGATGACGTCGAACGATTCGAGCGCGAACCCCGCCGGGTCGATCTTCGCATGGCAAGCGGCGCAGCTCGCGTTGTTGCGGTGCTTGTCGAGCAGTTCGCGGATGGTGGTCGCGCCGCGCACGTCGGGCTCGACGGCGGCGATGTTCGGCGGCGGCGGTTCGGGCTTCTGGCCGAGGATGCGCTCGAGCACGAACGCCCCGCGCGGCACCGGTGAGGTCGTCGTCCCGTTGGCCGTCACTTTCAGTATCGCCGCTTGGGTGAGGAACCCGCCGCGCGGGCAGTCCTTCGGCAGTGGCACTTTGCGAATTTGCGAGCCGCTCACCCCCGCGATGCCATAGTGCTTGGCGAGTTTCTCGTTCACCATGGCGAAGTCCGACTTTACCAAGTGCGTCGCGTCGAGGTTCTTTTCGATGAGTTCGCGGAAGTAGGCCCGCGTCTCGGCGACCATCGAATCTTGCAGGTACGGGCTGTGCTCGGGGTAGATCATTCGGTCCGGGTCGTTGGTGGCGATGTTGCGGAGCTTCAGCCATTGGCCGAGGAAGTCGTCGATGAAACGCTGCGATTTCGGATCTTTCAACAGCCGCTCGACCTCGGAATTCAATGTCGCTGAGTCGCGGAGTTTGCCGGCGTCGGCGAGTGCGGTCAGGGCCGAGTCGGGCTTGGAATTCCAGAAGAAGTACGACAGCCGGCAGGCGAGGGCGTGGTCGTCGAGCTTCCCGGCCGGCTCCACGAGGTAGAGGAAATCGGGCGAACAGAGTGCCGCGCGGTAGGCCCAGCGCATCGCGGTTTCGAAGCAGTCCCCGGCCTTCAATCGCCCGTCGACTTTGGCGACATAGGCCTTGCGAACATCGTCCGCGACCGGCCGACGGAACGCCTTCGGTAAGAAGCTCGCCAGCAGTCGGTCGGCATCGGCGAGCGGGTTCTTGCTGCTCACGGTGAACAATCCCGGCGAGGGATCCGGGCGGTTCCGCCCGGCGCCGATTTGCCGGGTCACTTTCCTCGTCGGCGGCTTCACTCCGGCTTGCTCGGCCGCTTTGAATTCCGTCAACGGCAGATCGCTGAAGAGCGTTTTGTGGCTCGCCGGGGGCCAAACCGCGTGCAGTGGCCCTTCGATGTCGAGCCAATCGCAAGCGATGCCGGGGCCGACGAAGCCCATGGCGCGGTCTTTCTTGTGGTAATTCGCCGCCGGGGCCAGCGATGCGACGTTGAAGCCGATGATCTCGTTGACGTTCATCCACGTCGTCAGTTCGTGCTCTTTCGAGTCGATGGACGGGGCGTCGTAGTAGCCCAGCACGTAGCTCGGGTGCTGGCCGCCGCGGCCGTCGCCGGTGAGTTGGACGACCGACAAGCGCGCCGCTTCGGTGCCGCGCGACGGCAGGACTTTGCCTTTGTCCCACTGGAAACTCCAGAGCGACGTGCGGACGCGATACAGGCCGGGATAGATCGTGACGTGCCAAGCGAAATAGGGGCTCAGCGATTCGTCTTCGTGGCGGAACAGGCCGACGGAGCTTTTGGTGTTGAACGATTTCATGCGCTCGTGGGCGCCTTCATCGAGGTGCCCCTGCAACCCGGCGGGCGGGAAATCGGGATCGGGCTTCTTGTCCTTCAACAACACACCGTCGCCATTGAGGACGACGTGGGCGACGAACCCGCCGGAGCTGCCGAGGGTCAAGCGCGTCTTCTGGGACTTGGGCGCTTCCGGCCGCGTGGCGATGGCGAGATCGAGGGCGTGATCGGCCGCTTCAAGGTACTTGGCCAAGTTGACGTGCGAAATGTCGAGCGCGTCGGTGTTTTTGTCGAAGCCGTGAGCCGAGCCGTCGGCCGGGAGGTTCGCTTGCATAGCGAGGCCGGGCATGTCGAAGAGATCGCGGACGGTGTTCTCGTACTCGGCGCGCGTCAGCCGGCGAACCGCCGTACGTCCCTCGGCGGCGAACTTCTTCTGCTCCGCCGCAATCAGCGATTGTGCGAGCGATTTCAGCGCAGCCGTTTTCTCGGCGGCATCGGGGCGCTTGCTTTTCTTCGGCGGCATCTCGCCCGATTCGATGCGGTCGTGCAGCTTCACCCAACGAGCGAAGTTGTCGGCGTTCGCTGGGTCGAACTTGAACTCGGCGAGGTTGAGGTCGCCCTCTTTCAAGTTCGCATTGTGGCACGAAACGCAGTGCTTCTCGGCGAACGCGGGGGGCAGACCTTCGGCCGCGCTAGCGGAAGCAGAGATGGCGAAGGCGAGTAGCACCGGAATGACGATACGCATGGAAGTCCAATTCTTCGGCCCAGCGGGCCGGTTTAACCGAGCCAGACCGGTACTTCGACGGTCTGGGATTTTCCATAGACCCTGAGACCCAGACCGTCGAAGCACCGGTCTGGCTCGGTTAAACCGGCCCCGTTAGGCCTAAGAATGGCCGCTCACGCCAGTTCTAATCCGGTCATGGTCGTCTTCGACGACGCGAACTCTTTCGCTTCGATCCCGAGGCGGTGGAGCATCGACACGTACAAGTTCGACAGCGGGTAGTTGTTCGTCGTGTTGAAGGCGAGGTGCTGGCCGTGCTTGAAGCCGCCGCCGGCAAGCAGCACCGGCAAGTTCGTGTTGGAGTGCGAGTTCGCGCTGCCCATCGGCGTGCCGTAGAGAACCATCGTCCGGTCGAGCAAGGTCTGGCCTTCTTCCTTGGTCTCAGCGAGGGCGGTGAGGAAGCCGTTGAGCACGTCGAACTGGCCCTCTTCCTTGGCCCGCAACTCGGCGATGGCCTCGGGCCGATTGCCGTGGTGCGTGATGTTGTGAATGACGGTGGTGTCGATGAACAGCGAGACGATCCGCGACGAATCGGTCTCGAGCGCAAGCTTGATCACGTCGAACATCAGCTTTGTTTTCTTCACGAACTCGCGGTTGTCATCGATGTCTTCGGGTGCCGTCGCCGTCACTTTCGGCTTCGGTTTGTACTCCCATTCTTCCGAGGAATGTAGCCGGCGTTCGAGTTCCCGCACCGACGTGCTGTACTGATCCAGCCGGCGCTGGTCGTCTTTCGACAGCGACTTGTTCAACCGCTTCGATTGCTCGCCGACGAAATCGAGCATGCTCCGACCCTGCTTCAGCGCTTCGACGTTGGCTTCGATCTCTTCTTTCTTCCCCTGCAAGAACAGCATCTGGAAGGTTTTCTTCGGGCTGCGCTCGGCGGGGATCGGCGCCCCGCTGCGGGTATAACTGAGCGTCGAGCCTTCGCTACTCATGGCGAGCACGAGCGACGGGTAGCGCGTCTTATTGCCGATTTGCTCGGCGGCGAGTTGATCGAGGGAAACGCCGTTGCGGAAACCGCCGCGCTCCGGGTGCGGCGTCCCGGTAAGAAAACATTTCTCCGCGGCGTGAGCGCCGGTGACGCCCGGCAAACTGACGCCGGAGAATACCGTCATATTGTTGCGGTGGGCCTTCAGCCGTTCGAGGTAGGGCGACAGCGCGAAGTCCTTCCCGGCTTTCTCCGGGAAGAAGAATTGGGGCAGGATGCCCATGTTCGTTTCGATGGCGACCATCCGCCGCGGAATCGCCTTATCGGCCTCCGCCCCCCGGAGCTTCGGTTGCATCGCATCGAGCAGCGGGAGGGCCATCGTGACGCCGGCGGCGCGGAGGAACGTCCGCCGGTCGAGGGGTGTGCGCTTCATCGGACTCTCAGGATTGGCTCGGAGGCGGGACCGTAAAGACATTATCCTCAGACTTCGATGTGGGAGCAATGGGAATTTCCGGTGATGTCCGCCCAGTATTGCACACGTTGACTGATGTGTGGTAAGGGATTACGCTGCATGGTTGGTTTTTTCAACACCTTCGGAGGGATCGGTCATGGACGACCTGAGCCGCTTCTGCTGCCTCAACCCGAACTGTCCCGACTCCGGCAAACGGGGCCGAGGCAACCTGCCGGTGCCCGCACGTTACGGGCCGAACAAGACCCGCGTGCTCCGCTGTTCCACTTGTAAGGACCGGTTCTCCGAACGCAAGGGCACGCCGCTCTTCGACGCCCGCTTGCCCGCCGACAAGGTCGTCTCCGTCTTGGCCCACG
>JBBRUN010000051.1:0-16302 GCA_038247765.1 Gemmatales bacterium
GCCTTCGCCGAACCGATGAACGCCTCCGGCTCGGCTTGGGCGAGGCACGCCTTCAAATTCTTCATCCCCATACCGGGGTCGATGAGCACCGGCACGGCGCCGATCTTGAACAGCGCGAAGGTCAGCGAGAAGAAATCCAACCCCGGTGGCACCATGAGAGCGGTGCGCGTCCCCGCGACAATCCCCACGGATTGTAGGCCAGACGCGAGCGCATCGGAATCGGCGTGCAGCTCGGCGAAGGTGATCGCGCGATCCCGGACGTGCAGCGCCACCTGCGCCGGATGCGTCCGCGCCCGCTCGGCCAGATGCTCGGCGACGGTGCGCATCAGGACTGCTTCAAAAAGGCGACGATCGTACCGATGGCTTCCTGCCCCGCGTCTTCGAGGAGGTAATGCCCGCAGTCGGGCCAAGTCTTCGTTTCCGCGTGCGGATACAACCGTTGCCACTCGCGCAGGAAATGCTCGTCGAACACGAAATCCTTCATCCCCCACAGCAGCAGCATCGGCACCGCGGCGAACTTCGGCGCCGATTCCTCCACGCCGACGACGATGTCGTAACCGGCGTCGCCCGGCTTGAGTGGGATCGTCTGCACGAACTTCAGCACCGCCAGCCGGTGGGCCGGGGTGTCGTACGGTTTCAGGTACATCGCTTTAACTTCGGGCGACAGCGGCTTCCGCGTCACGCACCGCTTCGCGGCCGACTTCACGAATAGGTTCCGCTTCAAAATCAGCCACGCCCCGAGCCGCGTGTTACGTCCGAGCCAGAGGCTCCACGGGAAGCCCTTCGCCTTCGGCAACCGGGTGCAGCCAGTGTTCGTGGCGATGATGCGTTTGATGCGCCCCGGGTGCCGGGCGGCGTAGCCCATGCCGATCATCCCGCCCCAATCTTGGACGACGAGCGTGATGTTGGAAGTGACCCCGAGCGAATCGAGCAGCGCCTCGAGGTCGTCGATGCGCGACTTCAAACTGAAGTCGTACTCCGCGGAGGTCGGCTTCTCGGATAGCCCGCAACCGATGTGATCCGGCGCGATGCAGCGGTACTCGCCACGCAGAGCAAGGATGAGGTTGCGCCAGTAGAAGCTCCACGTCGGGTTGCCGTGGACCATGACGACGGGCTCCCCGGCCCCCTCGTCAAGGTAGCTCATGCGGCCGAGTCGCTTGGGGGTGAACGGGTATCGGGGATCGGGTGTCGGGGATCGCAGCGTTGAAACTTCGGTATGTGGAATTGTATTCTTCATCGTTACCCGATCCCCGGAACCCGAAACCCGGTTCCTACCACTCGAACCCGAGCATCATGCAGTTCAACCCGCTGCCGATGCCGAGGAAGCCGACCTTGTCCCCCGGCAGCAGGAAATCGCGTTCGTCGGCCAGTGCCGCTGTGAGGGGCAGCGAGACGGTGCCGATGTTGCCCAAGTATTCGTAGGTGCTGTAATCCTTGGCTTTGTCGATGCCGAGCGTCCGCAGGACCGCCTCGCGGTTGCTCGAACCCACCTGATGGCAAATCACCTTGTCGATCTGCGCTGCAGTCAGGCCGAGCTTCTCCAAGAACGTCCGCCAGGTCGTCTTCGCCAAGTCCACGCCGTAGCGCAGCACATCCCCGGCATGCGTCGTCATGAACGGAATCTTCAAATGCTTCAGTCCGTCGTCGAAGGTTTTGGCCCCGTGGCCCAGTGTGTGCAGGCCGGTGTCGATACCCCACTGCACATACCCGGCGACCTTCGGCCCCACCACCGATTCGATCTTGCTCGGCACCGTGCTCGTGAGGAACCGCCCCACGGCCGTGTCGTGGACCGACTGCACGCCCCAGTTGCACAGCGCGTTGTGCTCCGGGGCGCTCATCGAACTGCCGCCGACGAGCCGCCGGCGCCGGTGCTTGATGACATCCCCCGATGCGACCAGCACCGCGACGGCACCGCTGCCGCCGGTGAGGGTGGCCAAGCACTCGCGATACATCGCCTCGGCGTCGGGGCGGCTCATCGCACTGCCGGTGTGGTTCATGCGGTCGATGGTGGCGTCGTTGATCTCGCGAGCGCTTTCACACGACACCACGAGCCCGGCCTTCACCTGCCCGAGTTCGATCTGATTCGCGACCGTCACGATGCCGTTGAGCACGCCGAGGCAGGCGTTGCTGATGTCCATGAGCGTCGTCGGTTTCAGCCCCAGATTGCTGGCGACGGCGCACGCGGTCGCCGGTTCGTACTGCTCCCGGCAGACGCCGGCGTAGATGAGCGTGCCGATGTCCTTCGGGTCGATGGTCGATTGCAAGAGGGCGTGTTCGGCGGCGACGGTGGCTCCGCGCGAGAGGCGGTCGTTCGGCTCCCACCAGCGACGCTCGGCGATGCCGGTAAGGAGTTCGAGCTTGGGCGGCGGGAAGCCGTGGGCGTTGAGGAACGGCTGGATGCGCCGCTCGAGGTCGGCCGTGGAGACGACGACGGGGGCGATTTCGTAGCCGAGGGAATCGAGGAAAACGCGGCTGTAGCGCATGGTGCCATCAACGGGACATCGAAAGGGGGATTGTACGCCGAATCGGGGGATTTGGTGGAGGAATTGGGCGGTGGTCGGCGCTGCGAAACTAAGATGTTCGCTTTAGGCCTAGCCTGGCGCAACATTTTCTTGTGCATAGATCACACGAGTCATTGGCGGTCCCGGAAACGATCGAACTCGCCAGGGAGCAGCTTCAGAATCTGTTCTTTCTTCATCGCGTATAGATCCCACACCGGGTCAAATTGGTTGAGAACCGCCGCGAACCGGAAGACGCTGCCAGGAGTCTTCTCGCTCGTGGCTCCCCGCTTTGCTTTCGTGCCGCGCTGACCCACATATAGTTCTGTGGCAGCTTCCATAATCGCGCGGTTCGTAACCTGTTCCATACGAGAAGCCAATTGAAACCAGAAATGTCCAATTATTGGTAAAGGGGTGTGAAGCAATACCATCGCCGCCTCCGGATAGTCACGATGGGCGCGGTAGACGCGATACCCGCCTGCAAGCAAATGCCTATAAGAAAGCCGGGGGTTATCGACGGCCAGTATCCACCGCGCACGCTCCATAGGCTTCCGATGTCCCCTACCGTCAGGAGGGCACAGTTGGTCAAAGTAGAACAGGCCGAGCCAGGCCCATAAGCCAACGTCTCGCTCAACGTCGCATCCGGTGACCCCCGACAGGATGCCATCCAGGTAGCGGGCGGCCTCGATCCGGTTGGCGAATTGCTGAGCTTGGACTTCCGGGGCCGGTGGAACGAGGACCACGCAGGCCGTTTCGGTAAGAAGATCGATGGGCACGACTAAAGCAGCGTCCGCCGACAGCGCGTCTAGGAACTGGCCAAACCGCTTGATGCCTTCATCATTAAAACGGTGGAGTTTCATGCTGAAGCCTCCGCTGCAAGGAATACTGTGTAGTGGTCGAGCATCTGGTGCTGGCGGGCGAAGGACTCGACCGCCGTGGTGATCCACAAGGACCAATCCTCATCGTCATCGCTGGTCAGCGGAGGGTCGCCGGTCCCTGGCAGCGCTGCAGCGAATGTCAACCAACGGCACCGCCAGTCGTCCGCGTCGTCCATGGTGCGAGTCTCTTCGACCTTGTAGATGTGCCACAGCACCTGTCGCATGGCGGCCGGGTACACCAGCGAACGGAACAGCGATGAGGCGGCGATCGCTTTCCAGTCGCCGACTCGCCTGTTTACTAGCAACAGCGGGCCGTTCGCACCGGTGAGATCGACGCGCCAGGTCTCTTGGCCCAGCTCGTCGGGGGCAGTCGGCAGCAGAGCAATGCGATTATCTGGCTGCTCCTCGTCGTCACTAACCGGGATACGGTCAGCCTCGGCCAGCAGGACGCCGGCGGAATCGCCCGTTGACGTCACCTTGACGCGGAACAGAAGGCCGTCACCGGTGGCGAACTCGGTAAGCCGGCTTGCCAGGTCGCGCGGCGCTTGAGGCGCAGCGACTGTGCCGTGCGGGAACCGCATGAACGATGTCTGCCGGTAGGCTTCCACGAACACATGTGCGTCGTCGGGTAGTCCATAGTCGGTCAGGTTGATCGTCGCGGTGAACGTCAGCACGCCGTCGGGATCGGGTCGGACGGAGACTTGGGCGTCGCCGCGCACAATCTTCCTGCGCCCGGTCGAGTTGACGCGTTTAATCGACATCGGCGGCCTCCTTCAGTTCGTCGGCCTTCACATACAAGTCGCGGTCCGCGTCGAAACCGGTGTAATCGAGGCGGAACTCGGGCTTGTTCAAAGTGACGTCTATAATCAGGCCCTTTTTCGCTTCCGGGGTCACGGAATCCACAGTCACACTACCGTCAATAGTTTCGTGTTCAAGGGCTCGGAGATCCGCATCGGCGGGGTGAAATTTGGCCAGCGGGTTGCCCCGCCGGACGTCATAAGCAACGCGGATCCTCACACTTATCGGTGGCGTGATCGGCGCGTCCCCTTTGACCAGTCGGAAACCACTCTTGAGCGACTCGATGCGGAAGCGCCGTGGTCGCCTGTTCTTGATCTCGATCAGTTCCGCCTCCGTCTGTTCTCCTTTCTTCTTGGCCTGCCGCCTCCGCGCAGGCACGGCATCGTCTTCGTCGGGCGGTGCCGGAACCGAGAAGAAATCGATGGTAATGGTCGGATCGGGCTGCTGCTCGGCTTGATTGATGATACGGAGCAACTCCGACACGCTGAGGCGCACGAAATTGATCGCGGCGGGACCGAACTTGTATTTGTCTTTGAAGTTGCTCGTGCCCGGGTTCCATTGGGTGTGCGCCGGTGTCTCGGCGTCCCGCAGCAGGGTGGCAATGGGGCCGTCCTCCACGATCACGAGGGAACGGACCTGCGAGATGCGGGGCGATTTCACGTCGGAAATGATGAGTTCATCGCGAATGAACACCGGCTTCTCGCTGTCTTCTTGGCTGTGTTCGAGAAACGCGTTGAACAAAGTTGGGTGGGGGCCATTGGTGCGCGGCTGAACGGACATTAGCACTCGGAGGGCGACGCGATGGCGCTGGGCGAGTGACAAGCGGATGTGCTTGACCACATTGGGCGGCAAGAGGTCTGCCGACCAGTTCTGGGCGCGGTCGGCAGGCGGCGCGATCAGCGAATGGAACTCGACCAGCGTGCGGGTCTGTGCCCATTCAGCCAGGTTGATGATCGGCAGCAGCTTCAGCGCCAGGCTGCCGCCAATGGACTCCACCGTGCGCACCATAGAATTGGCATCGAGCGAGATTTCTTCCCCGGGGGTGGCGATGGTGACTGAGAGGTGGCCCATCAGGATCGGATAGAAAAAGCCGCGAAGTACAGCTTCAATCACCTTGTCGCGGGTCATGCCGTCGTCACCATTGATCTCGTACCAGGGTACAACGATGGACAATCCGCTCTCGCCTTGGCGCTTGATGTGGAAGTCGCTCCGGAACTCCGCGAGCGTGGCCGGGTCGCCGGTGGGTAGCATAAAGCCGTCAGGCCGTTGCACGCCGAAGTAGCCGTCAGACTTGTAGGAATTCCCGTTGTGCCTGTGATACTTGAGGATAGACCGCCCCAGCAGGAGTTGCTTGTTGTCATCGCTGCGGACGGTGAAGCCTATATAACTGCTGATACGACTGGCGCGGGGGAAGACCGTCTTGCCGACGCCCCAGCTTCCACGATCCTGCGCGCCCTTATCCGAGTGCCCCTCAGCGCGGAAAAAGTTGAGGAAGTGATTGGCGACGCCATCGACGACTTTGTGTTCTTCGGGATTGCCGGTAAGGCCAATAGTGCCAAAATCCTCAAAGACGAGGAACGGGCACGATTCCTCAGCTGCCGGCTGATTCCGCAGGCCGTTGCCGGTCGCCATCACATGAGGCCAGAGTGTCCCGAACCAGCGGCGGGCGCGGTTTGCCGGCAGAGCGCCTGCCGTGTCAGACAGGAAGATTCTCGCGTTAGCTGGCTGTCGCGATCCGTCCTCCTTCTTCTTCCGCGCGTCAAGCGTGTTTTGGATGCCTTCGCGGATCAAGGCTTCCGTCACACTCCCCACCGCCTCCGTTGAGAAGAACTCACCCGAGATCGGGTTGTGGATCGGATCGGTCGCCTGTTGGGGATAAAACTGCCAAGCTGTGCTCATAGACCACTTGCGCCTTCCCTGGGAGTAATTTAGGCCGAGTTCGTTGCAATGTATGCTAACCGCTAGCTGTGACCAAATAAGGATTCTCCGGCGTACCGGCCGGAGAACTTCCCGGCATATTCGCCGCCTCATAGGACTCCGTCAAGCACGAAGTCTTCGGTTTGTCGAGAAAAGTCTGCGCGCCAGTCTGGAGCTTTGCAGCCTATCGGCCGGATATCACGGAAGCCACAACCGCGCCCGCCGATCCCGGCTTGCCGCCGACGTGTCAGGCCGCCGAAACAGACCCATGCGGTGCGGACTCGCCCGTATTGAGTGGGGTACCCACGGCACGGGGCTGCGGTGGACGCGGTGCGAATCGCACGACCACCCGGCCCGCCAGACGCGACCGCTCGGCCAACGCCCGTGACAACTTCCCCCGCATCGCCGCCATGACGGCGGGCCAACTCGTCCCGCACCGCACGGATCTCGGCCAACACGTCACGCTCCCGCATCGTCGTCCCCAGATCCCGGCTCGGCCACGCGGTCAAATAGCTCGGGATCGTCGTCTCGATGGACACCCGGAGTTTCAGGAAAGGAATGCGATCGCGAACCTCGACGGCGAACAAGCAACTCTCCTCCGAGGGTTGCGACAACGGATTCTGGCACTGCACGGTTTTTTAAAGCTCGAACCGGTGAGACGCCGGTACCACCGCCAGAAACAACTGGCGCACCCTTGACCGAGTTGCCGAAACCCTTTCAGTCCCGCGTCATCGCACGTCTGTTTTCGCTCGACGCCTTTTGCACCCCTCGCCGTAAGTCCTAGCGCCGCATAGTCAGTTAAGTGATCCGCCATCGAGTTAAGCATTCCGCAAGTCTGTTCACGCGAGGGTGTGTGGTATCTCGCTTAACTCGATTCGCCGCCCCCACCTC
Source organism: Gemmatales bacterium (assembly GCA_038247765.1). Taxonomy (GTDB): domain Bacteria; phylum Planctomycetota; class Planctomycetia; order Gemmatales; family Gemmataceae; genus JALHQU01. The sequence goes on from JBBRUN010000051.1 coordinate 6,983, forward strand.
ACCCCCACAACCCCCCTAGGCCTCACTCGCTTTGGCGGCGCGATCCACCGCCAGCGCGAAGGTGGCGGTACGCCAGTCGCAGTGGTACTGGGCCTTGGCGCTTTCAGGCCGGCGTAGGAAGTACAAAAGTCGGTGGGTCGGCTGGAGCTTCTCAGCATCAGAATTGTGAAGATCGTCCGAAACTTCACGTCGTCTACACATTGGCGCTGTACCGTAACCCCTACAGATCGAACCGGAGTGTCGACGTGTCTCGTATGTTTTCGGATATCATTCGCTCCCGCACTCAAGAGCCCGCCAGTGGCGGCAAAGCCGACGGCGTGGGCAAAGTCAAGATCGCCGTCAACGGCGTCAATTTCTGGTACGGTTCCAAACAGGCCCTGTTCGACATCAACTTCAAAATGCCCGAGCGCTCCGTGGTCGCCTTCATCGGGCCGAGCGGCTGCGGCAAATCGACGCTGCTGCGGCTCATCAACCGCATGAACGACCTCGTCGACGGGGCCCGCCAAACCGGCGACATCACCCTCGACGGCAAGAACATCCGCGAGGCGAACGTCAGCACGGTCGATCTCCGGCAGCGCGTCGGCATGGTCTTCCAAAAGTCGAACCCGTTCCCGAAGTCGATTTACGAGAACGTCGCCTTCGGGCCCCGCGTCGCCGGCGGCGCCAAGACCGCGCGGCTCGATTACCTCGTCGAACGGAGCCTCAAGCAGGCCGCGCTCTGGGACGAAGTGAAGGACCGTTTGCAATCGTCGGCGCTGTCTCTGTCGGGTGGCCAGCAGCAACGGCTTTGCATCGCCCGCGCCTTGGCGACCGACCCGGAAGTCCTCCTCATGGACGAACCCGCCAGCGCCCTCGACCCGAAGTCGACCTCGAAGATCGAAGACTTGATCTTCGAACTCAAGACCCAGTACACGATCGTCATCGTCACGCACAACATGCAGCAAGCCGCGCGCGTGTCCGACACCACCGGCTTCTTCTTCGAAGGCAAGTTGATCGAATCCGGCTCCACCGAGCAGATGTTCACGAAACCCGTTCAGAAGCAGACCGAAGACTACATCACGGGACGGTTTGGATAAGTGCGGAATGCGGAGTTTGGAGTGCGGAATAGAACAATCGAATCCCGCGCACTGACCCGGTGATTCTGCGAACGGTTGATGTTCGATGGTTTTCACTCCGAATTCCGCACTGGAGCAGTCATGGCCCAGCCCCGCATCTTGATCATCGAAGACGAGCGCGGCCTCGTGCAATCCCTGAGCTGGTACTTCTCCCGCGAGGGGTACGAAACGCTCGTCGCCCACGACGGCCAAGAAGGGCTGCGAAAAGCCCAGCAACTCATCCCGGACGTACTGCTGCTCGACGTGATGCTGCCGGGGATCGACGGCCTGAGCATCTGCAAAGAATTGCGGATGGGCGAACGTACTCGCGACATCCCGATCATCATGATCACGGCGAAGTCGGAGGAGGCCGACCAGATCGAAGGCTTCGCAAAAGGGGCCGACGATTACGTCACCAAGCCATTCAACAACAAGATCCTGCTGCAGCGCGTGAAGGCCCTGCTGCGGCGGGTCGACGACCAAGGCGACCCGGCCGACGTCGTCGAGCACATGGGCGTGAAGATCGACCGCGTCCGCCATCGCGTGACGCTCGGCCATAAGAAGCTCGAACTCACACCGACGGAGTTCCGCCTGATCGAGTGCATGGTGCGCCAACCGGGCCGGGCGTTCAGCCGGCACCAACTCATGGACTCGGCCATCGGCGAAGGGCAGATCGTACTGGAGCGCACGATCGACGTGCACATCAAGACGCTGCGGAAAAAACTCGGGGCCATCAGCGGCCGCAGCGGCGACGAAGGCGAACTGATCGAAACCGTCCGCGGTGTCGGTTACCGCTTCCGCGAAGCGAAGCTGGAACTGGCGTGAGGATCGCCGATTCCAGCTCGGCTTCGCCGAACTACTTCTTCAATTTCCCCAAGCGTTCCTTCGCGGCTTTGTGCCATTCGGATTCCGCGGGGTTGTCCTTGATCAGCTTGTTCAGCAGCTTCTCGGCTTGATCGACTTTTTTGTCTTCCTCGAAGGCGCGGGCGGCTTCCAAGGCGGCGGCGTTGGCCAACTCCGGGTAATCGTAGGTGTAGGGCACCACCAAGAACGCGCTGGCGGCGTCGCCGTATTTCTTCTGGGCCATCCGGCACTGGCCGATTTGCAATTGAGCCTTCGCGGCGACGTCGGTCTGCGTCGCGGCGATCACTTGCTCGTAGCCTTTGATCGCTTCGTCGAACTTGCCTTGGGCTTGGAGGGCTTGGGCGAAACCGAAGCGGGCCTCGGAGGCATACGGGTTGCCGTTGCCGAAGCGGTTGAGCATCGTTTCGAGCGTCGTCCGGCCACTTTCGGGGTTCTTCGCGGCGATGAGGGCCAAACCCAAGCGGAGCATCGCGCGATCCGAGATGCCGCCGATGTTGTGGAACTCGCCTTTATCGCGGAAGGGCGTCAGCTTCTCGACGGCCTTGGCGTATTCCCCCTGCGAGAAGAAGCTTTCGCCGGAGCGGTAGAGCGCTTGGGCGTAGTATGGCGACTTCGGATTGGCGACGACCGATTCGAACTGCCCGGCGGCGGCGGCGAAATCTTTCTTGGCATACTGGCTCGCCCCGAGGCGGAGGCGGATGCGCTCGGTTGTGTCGGGGGGCACCGGTTTGTCGGTCGGTTCTTTGTCGAGCGCGTCTTTCAGAATCTTGATGACTTCGTCGTGCTGATCGCGCTCGGCCCGCAGCTCGGCGACTTCGTAGCGGGCTTCCACCGAGAGCGACGCCTCGGGGAACTCTTCGATCAGCCGCTTGTAGCTGTTGAAGGTGCGTTCCTCGTGCGGCTGCTGCGGGATCGCGGCGCGGGCGACCTCCGGCAGCGGTACTTGCGGCTGTAGGCTGTTCGGCGGGAGCTTCTTCAGCAACTCTTCGACTTTCTTGGCTTGGAGCTGTTTCTGGAGCGCTTCGCGGGCCACGCGGACTTCCTCTTCGGCGAGGAATCGCCAAGCCCAAGCGGCGTCGTAGTACATCCGCGCGCGGGCCTCGGCCGTCGGTTGGGCGTTCTTCGTTTCTTCGGCCCGGCGGTTCAACTGATCGGCCGCTTCGTTGATGGCCGCGCGACCCTGTTGAATCTGCTGCCCGGCGGCGTTCTTCTTGTTGTTGTCGTTGCCGGCTTGGCCCATTTGCGTCTGCCCGAGGGCGATCTGCGACTTGCCTTCGGCAAAGCGGCACTGGCCCGACCGCAACGCGGCTTCGAGGGCGATCGGTTTACCCGCGGCCTGTCCGACGACTTCTTCGAACAGTTTGCGGGCGTCCGTCGGTTTCTGCGTCTCGAACACCGCCACGGCGTGGTGGTACTTCAACAGGGCATTCCAATCGGCACGTTCCGGATCCTTGGCGAGGTCGGGTTCGTAGCGTTTGCGAGCTTCTTCGAGCACCTTCGCGGCTTCGGCGGCTTGGTTCTGTTCGCGGTGCATCGTGGCGAGGTGCAAAGCCGCGAGCGGGGCGAACTTGTCGTTCTTCGTCGGCTCGTTGTTGATGAAAGCGCGGAGGTCGTTCATGGCGCCGCCTTTGTCCCCGGCGAGCGATTTCACCTTGGCCCGTTCGAGATTCGCCTGCCCGGCGAGCGGGCTGGTCGGGAACTCCTTGGCGAGTTTCTCGAAGGTCTCGCGGGCCTTGTTCAGCGTTGTGTTCCTCTCGTTTTGGTCGGCGAGCGTCGAACCGAGCCGCTTGAGGCAGTGGCCGAGTTTCAGCAGGGCCGCGGGGGTCTCGGCGGCTTTGGCGTTGCCCGACACGAAGCTATCGAGCATCGCGGCGGCGGCCGAGAGCTTCTCGCGGATCTGATTCTCTTGGAGGGCGTCGTCGGCCTTCGTCGGCGCTTGGCGGATGTAGCAATCGGCGAGCAGGTACGATGCCAGCGACAACTCGCCGCCGCGGTCAGGGCCGGGGATGCCTTCGAGGGCCTTCACGCCGTCTTCGAGTTTGTTCAGTTGCGTGAAGCAAACGCCGGCGCCGAGCCGGGCGAAGTTCACACGCTCGAATTCGGGGTATTTCGCCACCACTTCCAAGTACTTGCTCGCGGCCTCCTCGTATTTCGCCTTCAACTCCGCGGCTTTATTTTTGTCCTTGGTCAGTTCGAAGGTGCGGCCATAGGCGTTCTCGGCGATGCGGAAAGCGACCGACGCGGTGAGCGTGCTCTGGGGGTAGGTGCGTCGGAACTCGTTGCAGCGTTCGTCGGACTTATTGAAGTCGCCGGCGGCCCCATACGACGCGGCCAAGCGCTGGAGCACTTCCTCGCGGCGGGCCGGGGCCGCATTCTCGTTCCAGAGTTGCTCGTAGATGGGGAACGCGTCTTTGTACTGCTTGATGTTTTGGAACGCGTCGCCGAGTTCGAAGAGCATCTCTTGCCGGCGAGCTTTGGCGTCGACGTCGTTCTGCTGGGCGAGTTGGTTCGTCTTGTCGATGGCCTTGCGGATGCCATCGACGGCGGCTTTGATCTTCGCGTTGCGCTCATCGACCTTGGCAGCGTCGAACGCAAGCGCCAGTTCCAATTGAGCTTTGCCCAGCCAGTATTGCGCTTGGTCGGCGAGGCGCGGGGTCTTCTCGGCGAGCGGAGCGAGCGTCTTCGCGGCTTCGTCGAACTGCTTCATCTGCACTTGGCAGAAGCCGATGCGGAGTTGGGCGTCCGGTGCGAGCGGGTCTTTGTCGAAGGCCTTGGCGAAGGCTTGGAACTTCACCATCGACTCGGGGAATTTACCCGCTTCGTAGTTGAGGCAGGCCCCGTGGAAGGCCGCCCCGGCGACGTACTCGGGTACCGGGCCTTGCGCGAGCGTCCGCAGGCGGGCGAGTTCGAAGGGGTTGTTTTTGAAGCGATCGGGCTGCTTGATCGCTTCGACCGCGGCGAGCTTGGCCTTGTCGAAGTCGTTGATGACGGCGTCGTAATTCACGCTCGCTTCGGCCGCTTCATTGCTCAGGTGCAGCACCCGTCCGACGAGGTAACGGGCGTGGATGCCGAACGCCGGATCGTTGAACGGGGCGAGTTGGTTCAGAACCCGCCCGGCGGCGGTGGTGTCTTTGTCAAGGAAGCAGGCGAGGCCGTGGTAGTAGAGGCCGAGCGGGCGGTGGCGATTCTTCGCGAACGCCGGGTCCTTGGTGAATGGCTCGCTGGTCGCGCGGGATTCCTTCACCTTGCCGAGGCGGATTTCGATCTCGGCTTGGTCGGCCCGGGCACGGGCGCTCCATTCGTCGAGCTTCTGCCCGGCAAACCAGTTCTTCGCTTCGTTGAACCACTTCAAGCTATCGTTGAATTTCGCATCGGCGGCCTGTTTGCGCTGGTTGATCTGGTTCTGGTCGGCGGCGGGCTTGTCCATCTCCCGGATGCCGAGGAAGCGCTGGGCCACGGCGAGGTGGTACATCGCGTGGCCGCGCTCGGCGAAGCCGCCGTCGTTCGCGGCGGGGGCCAGGTTCTCGATCGACTTGGGGAAGTCGATGTCCGGGCTGTTGAACTGGATGAGGGCTAGGCCGAAGCGGGCGCCCGACGCGAACCGCGTGTTGGCGAACTTGGCGACGACCTCGTTGAATCGCTGGGCGGCGACGGGAAAATCGCCTTGGTTGTACGCCTTCTGCCCCGCCGTCAGGGCTTGCTCGGCCTGCTGATCCGGAGACATCGCCTGTTGGGCGCTGGCGGATCCGACCATCAGGGCCATTGCGAAAGCGACGAGGCCGAGTCGGCGAACTGGAAAGAAAACGGGCATAACGGAATCGCTCGGGGGGTGGGAGACGGCGCAACCGGCAGTTTCGATTCAGACATTGTGTGCGCACGGAGAGTTCTAAGTCAACGGGGCAAAACCACGCGGCGCGAGTTATGATACAAGCAAGGAGCACCCAATGCCGCTGCGCGACCACTTCCGCCCTCCCATTCTCGACAACTGGTCGTGGGAAGGCTTCCACGGACTTTGGCCCGGCTTTATGGTTCAACAACTCGCCAGATTGCTGCCGGACGAGTACATCGTCGAACCGCGGGTTCACCTTGGCACCAACTTTGAAATCGACGTCAGCGCTTGCGAACGCGATGCGCCGCCGCCTTGGTTGTCCGAAGCGAAATCCGTTGGGACAGCGTTGGCAACCTACGCACCGCCCGCACCGTCGCGGGTCGCCGAAGTCGAACTGACCGAAGAGTACTCCTACGAAGTCTTGGTCTTTCAACGAAATCGGGAGTTGGTGGCAGCTCTCGAAATCGTCAGCCCAGGGAACAAGGATCGCCCCGAGGCCCGCCAAGCGTTCGTTTCCAAATGCGCCGCATTGCTGCAAAACCGCATCTGCGTGTCGATCGTCGATCTCGTGACGACCCGCCGCTTCAACCTCTACGGCGATCTGATGGAACTCGCCGGCGAACCCGATCCGGACTTCACCGCACTCGCCCCGGCGACCTACGCCGTGACTTGCCGAGGCCGCAAAGTCGGCGGTAAGCCGCGCTTGGAAATCTGGTCGCATCCGCTCGTCGTCGGTCAACCGCTGCCGACGCTCCCCATTTGGCTCACAGAAGATTCGGCCGTGTCGCTGGACTTGGAAGCGTGCTACGAGGAGACTTGCCGGACCCTCAGGATTCGGTGAAGAAATTCCTGTGGTCTTTGCGATTCGGCGCAGTCAGCAAATCTCGAACCGATGATCCGAGCGTCGCTCCTCGCGCGATCGCGCGAATTCCAGCTGGGAATACTGTTGGACCAGTTCGCGGAAAAGTGCGACGCTTTCCGGACCAATACGATATTCTGTAGTCGATTCCCGGCGTCGGCCCGCATGTCGCCGGGCAAACCCCGTTTTCCCACAAACAGCTTGACAAACAATATTGCTACTGGCGTGTCCGGCTGACCAGACGAGAATTTCGCAGAGCCTACCGCCACGACTTCACTCCACTCCGACCCCGCACAACTCGATCTTCCGATACAACGAACTCAGCCCGATGCCCATGCGTTTCGCGGCTTCGCGTTTGTCCGGGGTTTGCTTCAAGATTCGTTCGATGTGGGTCTTCTCCGCAAAGCGCACGGCTTCTTCGAGCAAGTCCGGGTCGCGGTTCATGGCCTCCGAATTCCACAGCGTCTGCGGTAAGTCGGTCGCTTCGATCAAAGGCGGTTCGCCCAACACGACGGCCCGTTGAATCGCGTTGTCGAGTTCGCGGATGTTACCCGGCCACGGGTACGTCAGCACCCGCTGCATCGCCTCGTGCGACAGCCCCGCGAAAGGCCGGCCCGACTGCTGACAATGCTTGGTCAGTAGAAACTCCACGAGCGTCGGCAAATCTTCGCGGCGATCCCGCAGCGGCGGCAGCGTGAGCGCCACGACGTTCAACCGGTAGAAAAGATCGGGCCGGAATCGACCGGCCGCGGCGTCCTTGGCCAAGTCTTTGTTCGTGGCCGCGAGGATGCGCGCGGCGACTTTCACCGGCTCGTTCGCCCCCACCGGCTGCACTTCTTTTTGCTCGATGGCCCGCAAGAGCTTCGCCTGCGTCGCCAAGGGCAGCTCGCCGATTTCGTCGAGGAAGACCGTCCCCGCTCCGGCGTGCACGAACACGCCCACGGCATCGCGATCGGCCCCGGTGAAGGCCCCCTTCTTATGGCCGAAGAGCTGATTTTCCAGCAGTTCGCCGGGGATGGCGGCGCAGTTGACCGCCAGGAACTTACCGTCGGTCGGTTTGGCGGCTTGGGCAAAGCGGTGGATGGCCCGGGCCAGCAATTCCTTGCCGGTGCCGCTTTCGCCGAGGATCAGCACCGTACTCGGCGACGGCGCGACGCGTTTGGCGAAGTCCATCACCGTCCGCATCGCGGGGCTTTGGCCGGTCACCATCTCGGCGCTGTCGGCGACGCGGTTCAACTCGCGGCGGAGCCAAGTATTCTCGCGGTGCATATCGCGCTGTTTCAACAGCCGGGCGATCTTACCGTGGACTTCCCGCAGAAGGATCGGCTTCATCAGGTAGTCGTGCGCGCCCTTCTGGAAGGCTTCGATCGCCGTTTCGACGGTGGCGTACGCCGTGATGAGGATGACGAATGTCTCGGGGCTGATGCGGCCGAGCGCTTCGAGCACATCGATGCCATCGAGGCCGGGGAGGTTGATGTCGCAAAGGACGAGGTCGAACATCCGCGCGCCGGCGAGTTTCAGCGCGTCCTCGCCGGAGCCGCAGGTGTGCACGTCGTACCCCTCCTGTTGGAGGAACTCGGCGAGGGTATCGCGGATGACGGGTTCGTCGTCGCAAACGAGGATGGCGGGTGGGATGATCATGGAATTCTCAATCCGAGCGGTGGGCGTCAGCCCTCCGAGGCTTCAAATGACATTCGGCGCGAATTCCTCGGTGGGCTGACGCCCACCGCTCGGGTTCGACTTCACCGGCAGACTGACCCGAAACGTCGTCCCCCGTCCTAATTCCGATTCCACCCCGACGCTGCCACCGTGGGCTTCGACGATGCGCCGGGTCACGAACAGCCCCAAGCCGGTACCTTGTTTTTTCGTCGTGAAGTAAGGTCGGAACAACCGCGCCTGCACGGCGGCGTCGATCCCGATGCCGTCGTCGGCGACCGTCCATTCGACGCGGTTCACCTCGCGCCGCGCTTCCACGATGATGCTGCCGCCTTTGCCCGTTGCGTCGATGGCGTTGAGGACCAAATTGAAGATCACCTGCACGAGTTGATCGCGGACGCCGACGATAGCGGGGAGATCCTCCGGCACCTGGGACACGATGTTGCGATTCTTGCCGCCCTTGTAATATTTGGCGATGCCGAGCGCTTCTTCGATGACATCCGCCGTGGCGACTTTGCCGCTGAGGGCGCTGGCCGGCCGGCTGAAGGTGATGAGCTCGCGCAAGATGTTTTGAATGCGGGCGAGTTGCCCGGTGACGATGCCGAGTTTCGTGCGGGTGTATTCGTCCGGGTCGCGGCGCTCGAGCATCTGCACGATGCCGCTGATGCTCGTGAGCGGGTTGCCGACTTCGTGGGCGATCCCCGCCGCGAGCAGACCGAATGCGGCCATCTTCTCTTGGTGCAGCACTTGGGCCTGCGATTCCTCGAGTTCGCGCGTTCGGTCGGCGATCCGCGATTCCAGCTGGGATTGGTTTTCGGTGAGGGCGAGATTCAAAATCCGCAGGTTATTCTCGGCTCGCTTCAACAAGCGCGCCATCGCACCGGCGGCCCACGTCGCCCACACCAGTACGACGACCGTGAGCAGGAACAGCGGGCGGGTGTTCGGTTCCGCCATGGCGACGGCGCTGAGCGCCCCGTAGCTGAGGATGTCGAGCCCGCAGGTGATGAACGTGATCCGC
>JBBRUN010000052.1:0-16225 GCA_038247765.1 Gemmatales bacterium
AGGCGATGTGGCGCCGATGGCCCGCCGCATCACCGAAGATGCCGCGGCGATCCGGTCGCTGCACGTGCTCATCGGCACCGCGATCTTGGCTTCGTCGGTGGCGCTGGCCGTGCGGATCCGCCGCCGGCAGGCTGCTGTCGCAATCGATGAAGAAGCGGGCGAAGTCCGAATGCGGGATGAAAGTCTTACATTAACAGCGAGCGAAACCCGATGAGTACCGCCGTGCCGAGCGTGGCCGACTTCCGTTCCGCGATATTGGCATCGCCCACCGCGATCCGCCGGGGTCGTTCCGAAACGATGCGCAATCGCCTCGCGGATTACGCCGAGCTTTGTAAGCCGCGCATCGCCACCATGGCGCTCGTCACGGTCGCCGTCGGCTTCTTGCTCGGTGCCGCACCCGACCTCAAAATCGAACTGCTGCTGCATACACTCGTGGGGGCCGGGGTCGTCGCCGCCGGCGGGAGTGCGTTGAACCATTGGCTCGAACGCCGGGCCGACGCCAAGATGCTGCGGACTTCGAAGCGACCGCTTGTGTCGGGCCGGTTGATTCCCGCCGAGGCGCTGGCCTTCGGCATCACCCTCAGCGTCGTCGGCGTCGGCTATTTGCTGATCGCGCTGCCGAGCCCGGCGGCGGCGATCGCGGCGGCCATCACCTGCATTCTGTACGTCGGTGTGTACACACCGTTAAAGCGCGTCACCGTATGGAACACCGTGATCGGCGCGATCCCCGGTGCGCTGCCGCCGGTCATCGGCTGGTGCGGGGCGACCGGCGGTATGGCCGCGCCGGGTTGGGCCTTGTTCGGGATTCTGTTCGTTTGGCAGCTCCCGCACTTCTTCGCCATCGCTTGGATGCACCGGGCCGACTACGCCCGCGGCGGCATGAAGATGCTCCCCGTCGTCGACAACCCCGATGGCCGCGTGACGGGAATCGCCACCGCCGGCACGGCGCTGCTCCTCGTGTTCACGACCGCCGTGCCATTCTTCCTCGACGCGGCCGGGTGGATTTACCTGATCGGCGCGCTGCCGATGGCGCTCTGGTTCTTGGCCCGCTGCATCCGTTTCGCCAACGACCGCACCGACCGCGCGGCCCGGACAGTGTTACGTGGCTCGCTCGTTTACTTGCTCGCCGTGATGACGCTGTTCGTCGCCGATGGGATTGTCCCGCGGTACTTCCAATGAGTGACACGCCCATGTCCTCCGAACCGACCGCAACGCCGGCCGTGCGCCGCGGCCCGAAGGCTTGGATCGTCTATTTTTTCTTGATCCTCGCGATCGCCGGTTTGGCCGTGGCCATTTTCGCGCCCATCCCCAAGCGGGCCCGCACCGAACCCACGGTCGTCGAGCCGACCTCGTACTTCGACGCCCCGCAGTTCGCCCTCCAAGAGCGCTACGGTGGGGAAGTACGAACTGAGGACCTCGAAGGCAAAGTCTGGATCGCGTCGTTCGTCTTCACCCGCTGCACGACGGGTTGCCCGGCCGTCACGGCGACGATGCGGACGCTGCAAGAGGATTTGAACCTCGCGGCAACCGACGACGTCCGCCTCGTGACTTTCACCGTCGATCCGGAGAACGACACGCTCGACAAGTTGAAGAAGTACGCCGAGGTGTATCAAGCCCACGAGACGCGCTGGCTCTTCCTGACGGGGAAGGAGAAGATCGTCCGGCCGCTGTTGCAAAAAGGCTTCAAGATCACGGCGAACAAGCGCGAGAACCCGAAGCCCGGCGACGAATTCGACCACAGTACGAAGATCTTCGCGGTCGATAAAAATGGCCGCGTCCGCGGCACGTTCGACGGCATGCAAGGCGAGCACGACACCGACGGCGAGCGCTACCGGGCCGGCTTGGTGAGACTGAAGGAACTCGTCGCGGAACTCCGAAAGGAATAGATTCGCTTCCGCCGAACGAACTCGAATTCGGATCGTCCGGTTTCAGAAAAACTCCGGAGGAATCGCAATGCGAGCCTCGCCACTGGTCAGTACGTGTTACGGCTCCACCCGCCCAACCAAGAATTGTTGCGACACCCGCGCCCATCGGACGAATCACCCCAGATCGAACAGCACAATTTCCGCGTCGGCGACGCCCTCGACTCCGACCGAATCTTGATCTTCGATGGCCACGGCGTCCCCGGCGTCGAGCCGCTGACCATCGACTGTCACCGAGCCGGTCGCCACGTGCAACCAACCGGCGCGGCCCGCTTCGAAGCCGTGGCTCAATCGCTGATTCGGTAGCACCTTCGCGGCCAAAATCCGCACATCTTGGCGGACGCCCATCGATCCGTCCCGTTCATCCGGCGATGCGATCAGCGTCCACGCCCCGGCCGATTTGTCAGCGAAGGATTTCTGATCGTAGCGCGGGGCGTAGCCCTTCTTGTCGGGCACGATCCAGATTTGCAGCAGGTGCGCCGCCTCCGTCGGCGACGGGTTGAACTCGCTGTGTTGCACGCCGGTCCCGGCGGACATCATCTGCCATTCGCCGGCCCGGATGACCGAGCCGTTGCCCAGGCTGTCGCGGTGCTGCAGTTGCCCGGCGAGCATGGTCGTGAAGATTTCCATATCGCGGTGCGGGTGGGTGCCGAAGCCTTGCCCGGCGGCGATGCGGTCGTCGTTGATGACGCGCAAAGCCCGGAAGTGGTGGTTGTCCGCGTCGAAGTAGTCGCCGAAGGAGAACGTGTGATACGTGTCGAGCCAGCCGTGTTGGATTCGGCCGCGCTCGGCCGATTTGCGAAGGGTGAGCATTTGAGTAAACTCCCGTGCCCCGGAACAACTCCGGTGGACACGGGTTCATACCGACCATAGCCTACGATCTTTCAACTGCCAGTCGGTACTTCGACGCCCAGCTCTTCCGCCGACTTCACCAGCAGCCCCCAGGTCCCGGTCGGAATGTCGATCCCATTCGCACTCCGCTGCGCTTTGCAGACTCGCTCCGGATCGCCCGGCAGAACGATGCCCGGCCCACCCGGAGCCGGGGGGCAACTGCGGACGTAGCCGGTGAGGCGGTCGGCTTGGCCGAGGAAATGCTCGGCGCCGCCGAAGGCGACGGGGTCGAAGAGGACGAATACGACCGCGTTGCCGATACCTGCGAGCGGATCGCCGGGATTGCTGCAGCGACCGCCGGACAAACCCCCGGCGAGCAGGTCGAGCATCAAACCTAGGCCGAAGCCTTTGTACGCCTGCGGCCCACCGAAGGGGAGGATGGAGCCGCGCGGCTCGGCGTAGAGCACGCCGGGGTCGGTCGTCGGTTGGCCGGTGCTATCGACGAGCCAGCCTTCCGGCGTTGGGATTTGTTTCTGATGGTGGACGCGCACTTTCCCCTCGGCGACGGCGCTCGTGCCGAAGTCGAGGATCACGGGATCGGTCGTGGTCGGCACGCCGAAGCAGATCGGGTTGGTGCTGATGCGGCCTTCCGTCCCGCCGGGTGGCACCACGCGCCGACCGGCCCCGTGCGAATTCACCGTGGCGAAGAAGGCGAGATTCTGCACCGCCGCGGCTTCCGCATATTCCCCGAGCCGGCCGATGTGCCCGCAGTTGCGGATGCTCCCCGCGGCGACGCCGAGGAGCTTGGCCTTCGCCATCAGTTTGTCGAGCAACCGGTAAGCTTGGACTTGGCCGAGGCCCCAGCAGCCATCGGTGGCGAGCACGGCGGGCGTTTCGTGCAGCACCGTCAGCGGAACGTCGGCGTGATATTTCCCATCCTTCAAAAAGCCGATGTACTGCGGCGCCCGCATGACGCCGTGGGAATCGTGGCCACAGAGGTTGGCCTCGACGAGCGACCCCGCCACGGTGCGGGCGGAATCTTCGGGGACCCCCGCCGCAACGAAGAGATCCTGCACGAAGGGTTCGAGGCTAGCAGCGGTGATGATGGGCATGAGAGACTCCGGAGAGAAGTGCGGTTAGAATAAGCGAAAACACCGCGAGGAGACACGATGGCCTTTGAAATCCGCACCCGCGAAGCGACCGCCGGCGGCACGACCAGCACCGTCTACGTACTCGTCAACACCGAAGGTACGGCGCGGGCCGAGGTCTGGCCGGCGTTCGGCTTCAACTGCTTGCGCTGGCAGGTGCCGCGAACCGACGGCACCCTCGGCGATCTGCTTTTCTGCGATCCCGCGTGGGAAGAAAATCCCGTTGCCACGCGGAGCGGGCACCCGATTCTGTTCCCGTTCCCGAACCGGCTGAAGCACGGCCGATTCACGTTCGAGGGGCGCGAGTATCAACTGCCGTTGAACGAATCGACCGGCCAGCACGCCATCCACGGATTCACGCCGAAGATACCGTGGCGAGTCGTCGATCGAGCGGTGAACATGGACGGGGCAAGGATCGTCGGCGAATTTCGGTCGTCGGTCGATCGCCCCGATCTCGTTGCGCACTGGCCCGGCGACCTCGGCCTGCGTGTCGAGTATTTGTTGAAGCTCGATGAACTCGTCGTGAACGCGACGGTGATCAACCACGGCACCGTGTCGAGTCCGTTCGGCTTGGGCTTCCACCCCTACTTCGCCTGTCCGAATGCGCCGGGTGCCTTAGCCGACGAGATGAAGCTCTATTGCCCCGCTTCCGAACTGTGGGATTCGGTCGGGCCATTCCCGACGGGGAATACGTCGCCGATTCCGCCCTCGCTCGATTTTCGCCGAGCCACCGACTTAGGCGATCTCCAGCTCGATACGCTCTTCGCGATTGCCCCCCAAGGAACCGAACCGTTCGCTACGCTCGGGCATTTCAGCGAGCCGGGATTGTTGACCATCGAAGCCGGGGACGCTTTCCGCGACGTGCTGCTGTTCACACCGCCGCATCGGAAAGCCGTGGCCATCGAACCGTACACCTGCACGACCGACGCGGCGAATTTGGCGCTAGCCGGGATCGACAGCGGCTGGCGTGTGCTCCGGCCGCAGGGAGTCTTTCACTCGCACCTGCGCTATCGCTGGGATGCGAAGTATCGGGCGCCGAAAGATTGAACGCCACGCCGATTTGCATGCGCCGCGAAAGCGAACTACGGTTGAGCGTTGGAACCGGAGCTGCCGATTCTACGTCGCCGATAGTTTTGAGGTCCCGTGCGATGCGGCTTTTCGGGTCGTCCGCCAAACAAATCGAAGACGCCCCGATCGAGCTGACCCCGGCTCCGCGCGGCACCTACGCGGACTCGTACATCGGGCAGACGTTCCTCGGCAAATACCGCGTCCGCAAATTCTTGGGCGAAGGGAGCAATGCCCACGTCTTCTTGGCCCAATCGACGACCGACCCGAATTCCCGCGTCGTGATCAAGCGGATCAAAGACGAAGCCACCATCGCCCCGCGCTTCCAACAATTCTTCGATGCCGAAGTCCGTTCGATGCTCAACTTCCACCACCCTTATGTCGTGCGCTTGCTCGACGCGTCCCTCGACGATCCGCTCGGCGCTTGCCTCGTGCTCGAATACATCCCCGGCGTCACGCTCGAAGCCGTCTTCAACCGCGAACGCATCTTCCACCAAGATCGAGTCGGCCAAATTCTCGGGCCGCTGGCGCACGCTTTGTACGCCGCGCAACTCGGCGGCATCGTCCACCGCGATTTGAAACCGGCGAACCTGATGGTGCTGAATGCCGGCACGGACAAAGAATCGATCCGCGTCATGGACTTCGGCTTCGCCGGGTTCACCGCGAAGCCGCACATCCAACTCGCGGAGCTGACGGGCCAAGGGCCGATCTTCGCCTGCGGTACACCGGCTTACGTCAGCCCGGAGATGATCCGCGGGGACAGCACCGACGCCCGTGCCGACATCTACAGTGTGGGCGTGATGCTGTACGAATTGCTGACGGGCCGCTTACCCTTCGATTACACCGATCAAGAAAAGTTGCTAGCGGCCCACGTCCGCGAGACGCCCCCGCGCTTCGGGCGGGTCGGCGCGGGCCACGTTCCGCCGGTCGTCGAAGCGGCCGTGCAAATCGCGCTTTCGAAATACCCGAGCGAACGCCACCAGAACATGAAAGAGCTCTGCGACCAATATTCTCGGGGTGTCGGCTGGGATTGTTGGGAAGCGAGCATGCCGGCGGACTACACGCCGCCGGAACCGACTAAGATCCAAGTCTCATCGACGCCGGCGCGATCCGCCGACGACATCGACGAACGATACATCCTGTCCGACACTTTGGAAGCGTGCCTGCCCGAAAAACTCGCCGCGATCAAGCTCCGGGGCTTCATCGAAGAAGTCCGCGGGCACGTGGTCGAGAGCGAGCCGGGGCTGATCCGCGTCCGTTTGGATCTTCCCCAAGGTTGGAAAGACCCGAGCAGCCGCAGCGGCGTGTTCGCGTTTCTCTCGGGCGCCCACCGTTCGATGCGTCGCGGAGCCGAGCCCGTCGAAGTGTCGCTGAAAATGGAGAAGATCGATTCGAACCGCGTGGCGGTGCTCGTCGATTTCCGGCCGATGAAGATGTACATGCCGACCGACCCGGAACTCTGGTTGCAGCGCTGCGAATCGTATTACACCGTGCTGCGCAAGTACATCATGCCGGGCACTTGAGGCGATATCTACTTCTTGGGTTTGCTCGCCTTGGCGGGCTTCGGCGACTTGGGCTTCTCGGGGACGTAGGCTTGCAGTTCTGCGTAAGATTTGGAAAGTTCCCGGAGCTTCGACCTGGCCCGCGATAACACCGAGCCGATGGAATTGACCGGGATGTCGAGGTCGGTGCTGATCTCTTCGTAAGTCCGGCCTTCGAGGTAAAAC
Source organism: Gemmatales bacterium (assembly GCA_038247765.1). GTDB lineage: Bacteria > Planctomycetota > Planctomycetia > Gemmatales > Gemmataceae > JALHQU01. Next base: position 6,694 of record JBBRUN010000052.1, read on the forward strand.
TGCCGGACGATCTCGCGGTCTTGCCCTTTCAACTTCCGCAACAGTCCTTCGACCTCTTCGAGTCGATCCATCCCCTTCTGCGCGGCTTCGCTTTCGTCCGGCAATTCGTCCAGCAGTCGGGTTTCGCCTTTCCTGATCGAGTCGCGCACCGTCTGCCGGCGGCTGAGTTCGTGGACGCAAATCCTGCGGGCGATCACGGTGAGATAGGTCGCCAAGTTGGCGGTGCCTTTGAAATCGCGCAGGACTTTGTAATTGTCGGCGATGATCTGCACGAGCACTTCTGCGGCGATGTCTTCGATATCTTCCGGGTTGAGCTTGGCACTGCGCAAGTGCGATGTGAAGTGGATCGCTTGGTAGATCAAACCGAGATAGCGATCAACGAAATCGTTCCACGAGCCGGGTTGCTTCGACAAGCACCGTTTGAGGAGGTCTTTATCGACGTCGGTCAGAGCCACGATCGCTCCAGTTCGGAGTGCGGAGTGCAGAGTTCGGAGTAAAAATCATACGGGCGCAAAACGTTATCCAATGCATTTTTCATTCCGCACTCCGCACTCCGAATTCCGCACTTCTTATTTTTTGTCTCGGATGCGGGCTTCGCGGTAGTCCCAGCGTTCGGAGCCGAGACCGGCGTTGTCGTTGATCTTGATATCGGTCGATTTGTTCTTCACCGAGTCGGTCGGCCGGCGGAAATCGAGTTGGAGCGTCTTTTTGCTGACGATCAACTTACCGGCGTCGGTTTCTTTCGTGCTCAGGCCGTCGGTGAGGCCCGAGATGAAGATCGAGAAGTTGTTGAGGTTCGGGGCCTTTTCGGGCACGTTGAGCCAGATGGCGATGCCGTGGACGGCGCGCACGGCCGGGGGCGTGAGGTAGTCGGCGGTCTCCGGGATCGGCGCTTTGCTGATGTCGATGCTCGTTTGGAGCTTCAGGTCGCCGGTCGGGTCTTCAATCTTTTTGATCGCTTCGACCACGGCCGGTTCGGGTTCGTCGAGGAACGTCGCGGCGATGCCGCCGGTGTCCTTCGTGACCAGCTCGAACTCGGGCACGATCGTGCGCGGCTTGCCCGTCTTGTTGTAGACGTAGTAGACCATGTACCACACGACGCGCTCGCCTTTGCCGGGCACTTTCACCGTGGCGATGCGGGGTATCATGTAGGCGAAGTTCAGCGTCCAAACGCCGCCGCGGTCGAGTGAGAGCTTCAGCGGATCGACGTATCGGAATGGAGCGTCCGGCAGTTGGGCCTGGGCCAAGGAAGGCGCTAAGGCGAACCCGGCACCGGCCAGTAGGGCGGTGGAAACGAACTCGCGGCGGTTGGCGAACAGCATGGCGGAGCCTGCGTAGTGGGCGAGGGGCGACGACCCGGCACACTCCACAAATACCCGCAATAACGGCTCCGATCAAGCGCATCTCCGCGCGGAAGCGGAACTTCCGGCGGTTTTCACCCGCCCGACCGGTACCGGCGTCCTTGCCAGTACCGGTCGACCGCGCGGACTACTTGGCCGGGAGCATCACCGGGGCCGGGGCCGGGTGATTGGCGACCGGGGCGCCCACCGTCGGGTAGGTCATCCCCGTGACGGGTAGGGCGTGATTGGCGGGGTCGTAGTTGCAATCGCAACGGCCCGAAGTATTTTTGCAACCGAGGCCGAGTGCGAGCAGACCGGCGAACGCAGACAATAGGGCGGCGCGACGCATGGGAAGAACCCTTCCGTGGGTATGGGCGAATGGGTTGCCCGGTTGGCAACAGCCACACCCGAGTTATCGACGTTGCGGATTGCCGAGCTTGAAGTCTTTTGCCAGATTAGGCGGGTGGCACCGAGTGGAGAAGTTGAAGCGCCGAGGCAATCCGGAGGGGCGAAGCGTGCCGAAGCGGCCGCCGGCCTTCACGCCAATCCACTCCATTTTCTCAACCCCCATTCCGCCGTGAGCAGTCCCAGAATCAGGCCCAGCAGCCACCACGATTGGCGGAACGGCCGGGCGGTGCGGTGCTCGATCACGGCGGTTTCGGTTTTCAATTTCGCGATCAATTCGTCGAGCGTTTCGGGCGTGTAGACCGTCCCGCCGGTGGCGGTCGCCAGCTCTTCGAGCAGCGGCTCGTTCGCCGACAAATCCAGCAGTTCTTCTCGGTCGCCCGGTAGCACCTCGAAGGGCGAACGGAGGTTTGTCCCGCGGCCGTCGGGGCCGACGGGGCCTTGCAGTTGATCGGCCCATTCCGGGATGTCGAGTTCGAGGGCGTACTTCCCCGTCGTCAAATCTTTGACGGTCGCGGTGAGGTCGCGCGGGCGGGCCTCCGGTAGCTGGAACGGCACCGAAGCGACGACGCGCTCCGCTTCGCCCGGCTTCGCGGGGAGTCGAATCACACGCGCGCCCTTCAGCGATCCAGCGGTGAGTTTCTTCACGTCCTCCGTGGCGCGGACGATCACTTCGATGGCCCGCCCGGGTCGGAACATCGGCTCGCGCGTGCCGAAGCGGATACTGCCCGTGGCGTTCGAAGTCGGCAACAGTCGGTCCGACGCCGCCCATTGCGCGACCTGCCCCCAGAAGCGGTGGTGGAAGGTGTCCCCGGCTTTGTAGCGCCAGCGCCAAGTCGAATCGATGCCGACGTACATCACGCGGCCGAAGCCGTAGTTCTGCCGCAGTAGCACCGGTTGATCGAGGGCCGTAGCGAGAACCTCGGCGCCGTCCTTCGCTTCGCCCGTGACGGCCCAATAGTGCGGCGGGAAGCGATTCCACTGCGCTTGGCTCTCGCTGCCGGTGTCGCCCATTTGCAGGAACCAACTCCGCTGTCCATCGGCCGTCAGGGCGAGTGGGAAGCCCGATTTCGCATCGAGCACTTTCGGATTCTTGATCGGCAACAGCTTGCGGATCGGCTCGTTCTCGCCGTCGATCAGGGCCAAGGGCATCGAACGCTTACCCGCGAGGAAGACGACGGTCCCGCCGGATTCCGCGACGTACTTTTCGAGCCGGCCGCGCTCCGTCGAACCGAACTGCGCCGGTTCGACATCGCCGACGATGATGCAATCGTACCCCGCGAGCGCGTCCGGATCGTCCGGCATGGTGCGGGCCGGGATGCCGAATTTGCGGAGAGTCTCATCGGTGGCCTTCGTGACGCGCGGCTGGCGGAAGACGACGCTCCGCACGTCCATGTTTTCGTCGCGGCCCAAACAGGTGTGCAAGTAGTGGAATTCCCAACGGGCTTCGCCGTCGATCAGCAGGACGCGCGCGCGATCCTTGACGACGTTGACGCGGACAACGCGGTTGTTGTTCGCCGGGAATCGGTCGTCCCTCGCCTTCGATTCGGCCGTGACCTTCAGCGTCTGCGGGCCCGTGGCGTCCATCTTCGCCTTCAGCACCACCGGGTAGGTTTCATCGGCGCCGTCGTGGTGGATCGTCTCGGTGATCGGTTCGCGCGGCTCGCCTTTTTCGCCCGGCGGCAATTCCAGCTTCACGGCGATCGGCCCGGCCGGCCAGCCGGTGACGCGCACGGCGACTTCGATCGGCACGGTGCTGCCTTTGAATACGGTGGCAGCCTGGGCCTTGGCCTCGACAATGGAGACATCGGGCGGCGCAGTCCGCGGGGCCATGACGACGGGGAAGATCGGCACGCCCCGGGCGGCGAGTTCGCTCGCACGCAGTTGCGGGGCTTCGCCCCAGTTGTGCCGGCCGTCGGTGAGCAGGACGACGCCGAGGAGTTTGGTTTGGCCGTCGATCGATTCGCCGGCGCGGGCGAGCGGCAATTTCAAATCGGTGAGCGCCGGCGCGATTGCGCTCGGCGGTTGCGAATACGGACGGCTCGAATCGAGCGCATTCGACAACCGCGCGGAATCGGTCGGTAGCCCGACGAGAGTTTGATTCGCACCGACGAGTTCGACCGCGTGGGTCGCTTTCAATTTCTCGATCAGCGCCAAGCCATCGGGAACGAGGATCCGTTCGGCTTGGGCTAACCGGGTGGCGTCGTCCATGCGCCGCACGATGGCTTCGAAGCGCCGCCGACCGGCGCGTCCTTCCACGGTATCCGCGAAGCTCGGGGCCCCGCCGAAAATCCAATCGTCCACTTCGCGGTCGCCGGCGATGTCGTGCGTCCATTGCAAGCGCTTGGCGAGGGCGAGCTTCTCGGCGATGGTCCGGTGCGGATCCGTCACGCGCATGCTGTCGGACGTATCCACGGCGATGAGAATTCGGCCGGGGACTTCCTCGCGGCGGAGGCGGGTCACTTGCGGCTCGAAGAAGAGTGTGCCCAAGATCACGGCGAGCGTTGTCAGGCGCAGGCCCAAGAGAATCGCGGCGATGTGAGTCGAAACCAACCTGCGTTCGAATCGGGAAAGCGTCCAAAGTACCGCGGCAATCAGAAGTGGTATCGCGAAGATCACGCCGTAGCGGAGGGCACTCGGCCAACCGGGGAAAGGCCAACCGAGCTCGAGGGTGGTATCGGTCATGGCTGTGGTCGGTGGTCAGCCCGTTGGGCGGTCACAACTCGCACTCCCCAACTACTTCAACAATTCGTTCAGCGTGTAATACGCCTCGGCGTGCAAAAGCCCTTGGCCGTCGGCCGACTTCACACCGTTCAATTTGAAATCGTACACCCGGCCGACGCGGCGCTCGGGCACATCGACGCTCACGGTTTTGCGATCACCGGATAGGCGAATCGCCGTGACCTTCTCCGGTTGCGTGTCGGTCTCCGGGCAGCCGTAGTTGCTGAAATAGATGTACGTGTACGACTTCAGCGAGAAGACGTCGGTTATGGCCACGGTCGCCGGGTCGAGCGGCTTCGTGAAGGTGAAATCGAATCCGGTCTTCGTGAGCTTCACCGTGTGAATTTCCATCGGCACTTCGCCGGTGAACGTGAGACGCTGCAAACCCTGCGCTTTGCCGCCGAGCGAGCCCCACCCACGGTTTGTTTGGCCGACGTACAAGCTGCCGTCCGGGCCGAAGGCGAGGCGGTTGACGCCGCATTGGAAGCCGCCGCGGAAGGGGAAACAGGCCCCTTGAAAGACGCCGTTGACCTTCTCGAGCGCGACCCGCATGACGACGGCTTTGGTTTGATCGCCGACGAAGCACTGCCCCGCGAACGGGCCGAACTTCCCGGCCGTGGTGTCCCACTTCGGCTCGCTCGCCGACTGGCCCATCCGGCCGTAGGGGAACCAGATCGCGGGCCGTTCGACCTCCGGGAAGCCCTTCGGCGAAGTCTTGCCCGGCGCCGGTTGGCCGTCGTACATCATGCCGCTGGCGACTTTGTCCGAGCGCTCCGCGAATGGGGAATCCTTCAGCCAGCGCAAGCCCGCTTGGTGCCCGTAGAACTTGCCCTTTTGAATATGGCTGAGCTTATTGCTCGCGCACCATTCCCCTTGGTTGTCGGCGTAGAACAAGTCGCCGTCGGGGGAAACGGTGACGCCGTTGGGCGAACGCAGGCCGTAGGCGAACGGCTCAGTCTTGCCGGTCTTCGGGTCGATCTTCATGCACCAGCCGCGGAAGGCCCCCTTCGCTTGGTGCCCGCCACCGAAGCCGACGTTCAGTGTCACGTACATGTCACCGGCTTTATCCACGGCCGGGCCGAAGCAATATTCGTGGTAATCGCCGGACACGCCCCACATGTCGGCGGCCGTGTTGAATTCGTCGGCGACGCCGTCGCCGTTGGTATCCACAATGCGTGTGAGTTCCGGCCGTTGGGCGACGTAGACGGTTTTATCGTCGATGACGTGCAAGCCGAGCGCCTCGTGCAATCCACTGGCGAACTTGGTGAACTTGATGTCGGCCGGGTTCTTCGAGGTCGGATTGCTGATGAGCCAGATTTCCCCCCTACGGGTGCAGGCGAGCAGCTTGCCATCGGGTCGGAAGGCGAGGCCGCCGACTTCGAGGACGCAATCCGCCGGCACGGCGATCGTCGTAATTTCGTAGTGCTTCACTTCGCCGGCGGTGCCGGGGTTGGCGACGGGGGAGCCGGTGCGCGGGAAGTCCTTCTCGTACAGCTGTTGAATCTTCTGTGGCAGCGTGTCGGGCAATTCCGGGGCGACGATCACTTCCCACCCGCCGGCGTACTGGCAAACTTTCAACAGCAGTTGGTTCTTGCCCGGTTTCAGTTTCAACTGCGTGAAGAATTGATCGGGTGCCGCGCCGCGCTCGTGGTCTTCGTAGAGCAGCCGGGCGCCGTTGAACCAGAGCGACATGGTATCGTCGGCCCCGAGCGAGATCGGCAACCGGCCCGCTTCGGTCGCCTCGAACTCGTGGTAGAGGTAGACCACGGCCTCGTTGTTGTCGTCCGGGATGATCGACTTGATGCTCAAAATCTTCCCGAGTTCGAAGCCCGCGAATTCCTTCCAACCGAACTTCGCATCGTTCTTACCGACGAAGGTCGCCTTCAGATCGACCTCTTTCTCCGGTGGGTATTTCACGTCGATGCCTTTGCGATCCGGGTTGTCGAACGGCCCGGCGAAGTACCACTTGCCGGTGAGGTTCGGCAGCCCGAATGAGGCCAGCGTCGCCTGCGCCGTCTCGGCGCGGGTCGATTTCTTGACGTACACACCTTCCGGTTTCGGTTGGGCGAGCAAGACGCCGAGAACAAGAGTGCACAGTCCGAGCGAGGCGAGGAAAGGCTTTCGCATGGCGGGATCCAAATTGGCGAGCCGGCCGCGTGAGCGGTCGGAGTTTGGCGAACCGGCCGCGTGAGCGGTCGGAGGTTTGGCGAGCCGGCCGCGTGAGCGGTCGGAGGTTCGGCGAGACTCAACGGGCGGTGGGCAGTCCGATCCACAGGGCATCGTATTCGTGCTGAAACCTCGCGATCAGCGTTGCGTCGTCGGTGTCGATGATGTTCTCTTCGTTATCCGCGGCTGCGCCGCGCGTCCAATTGTAGCTGCCGTTTAACAGCCGTCGCCCATCGAAAATCGCGAACTTGTGGTGCATGTGAAAGGGCGTTTCATCGACGACGACCGGAATGCCCGCGTCGCGGAAGCGCGACACATCCGAGCCGGCGTCGTAGGCTTTTTCGTTGTCCGTGATAATCCGAATCTTCACGCCGCGCTTGTGGGCCGCGACGATGGTATTGCTGATGCGGTCGTCGGTGATCGTGAACACGCAGATATCGATGGTCCGGCGGGCGTTGATGATGTGGTTGACGATCAGTCCGAGGCAGGCGTCGCCGGGGCTGAAAGTCGCCGTGGAACTCGGCTCGGCGGCACCCGCGTTCTGCGCCGGCACAATCACTTTCAATGCGGCTTCGAGGAAGTCGATCACCTCGATCGCGGCGGGATCGGTCACGGCGTTCCGGGCCGCTTCGAACAATCGGCTGCGGGCGACGCTGCGTTTCTGTTCCGTCGTGATGTTCTTCTCGGCCCAGGCCATCAGCGTCTGCCGCTCGGACCCGCTGAGCTTGTGATCGACGAGAAACTGGCGGAGCAGAGCATCGAGTTCGGCGGCGTTCATGGACGGATTCCGGCGAGCCTAGCTGCGTGAGCAGCCGGGTGAATTCACGAAGTGATTATCCCGAGTCGGGCCATCGGGGGCAATGCGATTCGCCTACCGAAGTCGATCGCCAACGTATAATCGTATATTATGCTCCCCGCCGGTTCAGCGAGATTGCCCACTCCCTCGCTGGCGCGTCGGGCAAACCCAGCCATTTCCGGAGTCGCTCCCGCCATGCCCGAGAAAGTCATCATCATCGGTTCCGGCCCCGCCGCTTGGACCGCCGCCATTTACGCCGCGCGGGCCGAACTGAAGCCGCTCGTCATCCAAGGCAACCCGGACGACGACCGCAATCGCCAGAACGGAACGCTCCCCCTCGGCCAACTCGCCCTCACGACCGAAGTCGAGAACTTTCCCAGTTGGCCCGCCGGCGATACCCGCCAATATTTGAAGACCTCGTTGCAGCCCGAAGATATGCCCTACTGGGTCGAAAAGGACAAACCGGCGCCGACGCACGGCATCAACGGGCCGGAACTCATGGTCCTCATGCGCCAGCAGGCCAAAAACTTCGGCGCGCGCGTCGAATCGAAAGACGTGGTGAAGGTCGATCTCCAGAAGAAGCCCTTCACGCTGACCCTGCACGACGGCAGCACGATCGAGACCCTCACGCTGATCATCTCCACCGGGGCGCGGGCCAACTACCTCGGCCTGCCGAGCGAAGACAAATACAAGAACTACGGTGTCTCCGCATGCGCCGTCTGCGATGGGGCGTTGCCGCGTTTCCGCGACAAGCCGCTCGCAGTCGTCGGTGGCGGCGATTCCGCTTCCGAAGAAGCCAACTTCCTGACAAAGTTCTCGAACAAGGTTTACATCATCGTGCGCCGCGACGAGATGCGGGCGAGCAAGATCATGGCGGAGCGGGCCAAGAACAACCCCAAGATCGAGATCAAGTGGAACAGCGTCGTCGACGAAGTGCTCGGCGAAGAGAAGGCCGGTGTGACGGGCGTGCGGATCAAGAGCACCGTGGGCGGGCCGGACGAAACGCTCTCCGTCACCGGGATGTTCTGCGCCATCGGTCACACGCCGAACGTCGGCTTCCTCGACGGCCAAGTGAAGCTCAACGAAGGCGGCTACATCCTCTGGACGACGGTGTCGCGGACCTACACGAGCGTCGAAGGGGTCTTCGCGGCCGGGGATGTCGCGGACGATTACTACCGCCAAGCGGTCAGCGCCGCCGGCACGGGTTGCATGGCCGCACTGGATGCCGAGCGCTATCTTGGCCACCACGGGTTGCTGTGAGTCCCAGGAGCTTGCGATGGCTTACGCGGACTTCGATATCGAGATGGCCGAAGCGCGGTTGGGAGTCGTCGTCCGCACGGCCGATCTCTTTCCCCGGCTCCTGGCGCAGACCGTGCCCGCGTGGTTGATCGAGCAATTGAAACGGGCTTCGACGCTGCCGTTCGTCAGCGAAAAGGCCCGCAGCGAACTCGTCATCAGCCCGATTCTCCTCGCGGTGCGGGAAATGAGCGGCGATAAAATGTCGGTGCTCTCGGGGATCCGTTTCGACGTCGAGCCGCTTCGCGGTCTCGTCGGCGAGTGCGATTTTTTGATGAGCTTCAGCGATCCGCTCCCGGTGGTTCGACCGCCGGTCATCACGTTGCTCGAAGCGAAGAAGCAAGACATCGATGCCGGTCTCGGGCAGTGCATCGCCCAAATGGTCGCCGCCCGAATTTTCAACGAGCGCCACGAAAGAATCGGCCCGGTATTTGGCTGCGTGACCACCGCGGAAGTCTGGCAATTCCTCCGCCTCGACGGATCCGAAGTGAAACTCGACCCGACGAGGCGATTGATTTCGGAGGTCGGTGAATTGCTCGGGGTCTTCAAATTGATCCTCGAGCAAACCGCTTAATACGTCGGTGCCACCTTCCGCACCAAGTCGTTGGCCACGTCGAGCGAATCGAGCGTCCCGGCGTCGGTCCAGTAGCCCTCGAGCTGGCTGCAACCCATGCGGCCTTCCTTCAGGTAGAAGTTGTTGACGTCGGTGATTTCGAGTTCGCCGCGACGCGAGGGCTTGAGCGTCTTGATGAGCGAAAACACATCCGGCGGGTAGATGTAGATGCCGACGACCGCGAGGTTCGACTTC
>JBBRUN010000053.1:0-16146 GCA_038247765.1 Gemmatales bacterium
AGCGTTCGGTCATGAAGAAGTCGCGCGGGCTACGGACGAATTGGTGGTGCGGGAACACCAACGTACCGGGCGTGCCTTGCGGGTACGGGTTGTGGGCCGTGTGGCCGTGGCCGTAGCTGCTCGGCAGGCCGGCGGCGTTGTTCGTCCAATTGCGGAAGCCCGAGCTGTGGCCGCAGGTGCTGCACGAGCCGCTCTTCCAGAAGGCGAGTTTCGAGAAGATGTTTGCGGCCGGAGCCGTATTGCCGCAGGTGCTGCAGTTGCCGGTCACGACGCCTTGCACCGGGCCTTGGGCCGAGGCGGTTTCACCGGCCAGAATCAGTCCGGCGAGGCAGGCCACGGCCGAGAAGTAGCGTTTCATCGGTAGTCCTTTACGAATGGGCCAATCGGGGCGAATCGTTCGCTACGGGTTGAATCGGCAATTGCGTCGTGCGGAGACGGGGAATTGGAATCGGCCCGGGCATGTCGGGGCGAAGCGGCGCGTCGCATCCGAGTCCGTCGGAACAATCGATTCGACTAGTCCATTTCACCGGAAATAGAGGACGTACAGCGCCAAGCCGACGAGGCACAGGTTCAACAACACCCCGGCACCGGCGAGGGTACCGATCCAAGCCCCGGCCGCGTTGTCGGCGGCCGCCGTGTTCGACAATTCGGCTCGCAAGTGCCGTTCGATTTCGGCCCGAGTCTCGGGCGATTCGCTCAGTAGGCGGATCGTCACATGGCTCATCCCGCGGAACGGGACGATGTCGAGAATGCCCGGCCCGTGCGTCCAGCGGTTGCCGTAGCGGGCGGCGTTTTCGATGTGCCCGAGCGCCAGCGCCGCATCGATGGCCCGTTCCACGCTTTCCGTATCGACGTTGTAAATCGAGAGCCAACGCATGCGGTTCGTCAGCGTCAAGGCCGACGCGCCGATCACGAGGGTGAAATAACCGAGGGCGATCAAGAGCCACGCTGCGGAGCTTTGCTCCCAGCCTTCGCGGAGTTGCGCGAAATTGCCGCGCAGAAAGAAGCGAGAGTCGGACTGAACCATCGTCAACAGCAGCGCCCCGCCGACGAGCAAGAACCCCGAGAGCGCGGCGAGCACGATCGCGAAATCCCACCGTCCCGAGACGACCGTCGGCCGCGATTTCTTGTTCACCGAGGCGAGCCAGCAGAGGTAGAACGTCAGCGGCATCAGGCAGACGAGCGCCGCGAAGATAGCGACGATGAGTTGGGCGAATGACACGGAACAATCCCAAGGGCAACAATCTCTCCAGTGTAGGTGGTTCCCCGGCGCGGGGTATACTTCCGGTATCGTTTCTCGCACCGTTATCCGCAGGCTTCCATGGCGCAACCGATTCCCACGCACTTGATCACCGGGTTCCTCGGCGTGGGCAAAACCACGGCGATCCTCGATTTGTTGAAGCGAAAACCGGCGGCCGAGAAGTGGGCCGTGCTCGTGAACGAGTACGGCCAAGTGAGTATCGACGATGCCTTTATCGAAGGCGAAGCCGTGGCCGAAGGCGTCGCCGTGCGCTCGGTCGCCGGGGGGTGCTTCTGCTGCACGACCGCGCCGATGCTGCCGGTGGCGTTGCACTTCTTGCTGCAAGAGGCGAAGCCGGACCGGCTGTTGATCGAGACGTCCGGTTTGGGGCACCCGGCGGCGCTGCTCGATACCATCCGCAAGAATTACTCCAAGCGTCTCGAACTGAAAGCGACCCTCGGGATCGTCACGCCGATCGACTTCGCCTGCCCCGGCATGCTCGATAATCCGGTCTTCCGCGATCAGATCCAGATGAGCGACGTGCTGATTTTGAACAAGGCGGACAAAGCGACGCCGGAAGTCCTCGCCGAATTCCAATCATGGGCCAACAGCCTGTTCCCGCCGAAGATGCTGATCGCGGCGACAACCCAAGGGCACCTCGATCCGGCTTGGTTGGATCTCGACGGCGACAGCGAACGTGTGCCGCTGTTCCCCGAGGCCCATGCGTCGAATGCCGCTGAGGAACTGCAGGTTCTCGGCAAGCCGCAACCGGGTCGGCCGATTCGGTACCAGTCGCCCGGTGCCTGCGGCTGGGTCTTTTCGCCGGATGATATTTTCAACGAAGACAAGTTGCTGGCGTTCGTGGGTGCATGCGAAGGCATCACCCGATTCAAGGGTGTCTTCCGGGTGGACGACGCCTGGCTAGCCGTCAACCGCAGCGGCACAGCGCTCGGAGTCAAGCCGACGGCTTACCGCCGCGACAGCCGCGTGGAAGTTTTCGGAAACGAAGATTGGGGAGCGATTGAAGCGGGATTGTTGGGGTGTGGCGAAGCTACGGGGCGTTGAACCGATGGGACGAGCTTCGTCACTCCAGCGGGCAATCCTCGGCGAGTTCGAACAGATCGCGGAAGAACAGACAGCGCTCGGTGAAAATGGCGTTGCCGTTGCGGGCGTCGAAGGCGGTGGCGAGTTTCACCAATTCGGCGTCGAGCCAGCGCGACAGTTCAGCGATCTTCGGACTCTCGGCGGAATCGCCGAGATCGACCTTCTCCGGAACGCGGATCGGCACCGTCTCGCGCCCCGTGTCGGCCAACTTTTCCAACAGCAACCGAGCGGCCAGGTAGAACTCGAAACGCCACCACGGGCTCGCCGAGTCGATGGCTTCGGGCAGATGGCGATCCAGCAGTTTCACAGCCCGGTCGAGGTTACCCGTCAACGTGAGCGCGACCAAGAACATCCCCTTGTGGCGGACGAACTTCGGGTTCTGCCGGATCAACCGGTAGCCGGTTTGGTAGTGTTCGAGCGCCCGGCCGTGTTTGCCGAGGCGGATCAACGGCATCGCGATGCCGGCGTAGGTGCGCTCTGGCACTTCCCCGCATTTCATCTTGCCGGTGAGGATCGGCTTGGCCGCGCGGAGTGCGCCGGCATCGTCGCCGATGAACGTGCAGTATTCGACTTCTTCATCTTGCACGCAGGCCAAGCAGTTGCTCAGGTGATCGCGCGGCGTTTGCAACAGCTTCGCATTCGCCCGCTTCGCTTCGGCCGGATCGCCCATGATGAACGCGTTGTTCCGCAGGATTCCCCAGTAGGCATGGAGCGTCGCCCCGGCCGATTTGTAGCGCCGCTTCATGTCGTCGAAGAGAGCATCGATTTGCTCTTTGCGGATGTTCGGGAAGTCGGCGACGTTCTCCAAGATCCACTTGTACTGCCAGAGTAGTTCTTGGCTGTCGTAATCTTCCGGGGCTTCGTCGTACTTCGTCAGCAACCACGAATACGCGACCATGGCGATGTCGGTGCGGCCGGCGAATGTGGCGGCGCCGACCAACTTCGAGCGCGTAAAGAATGCGACGCCGACGTCGCGCAGGGCGTCGGCGAGTTCCACGGCCTCTTCGGTCAGTGCGAGTTGGGCCGTGCCGTGTTCGAGGTCGTCGGCTTCGTCGAGCAAGTCGGCAATCTGTTCGCGCAGGTCGGCCATGGATCGCTCACAGGGGGCAGGGTTTTGCGTACGCCAGCAATTCGTCGAACTTGCGCACTCGCTTGGCGAAGCTCTTGTTCCCGTTGCGGGCGTCGAATGCCGTGGCCAGTTCCTTCAATCGGGCGTCGATCCAGACGATGAGCGCCGCCACCGTCGGCTTCGCATCGCCGGTGTCCAAATTCATGCTCTTCGGGATTCGCACCGGCACCGTTTTCTTGCCGTTCTGCGCGAGCGTTTGCAACAGCAACCGCGCAGCGAGGAAGAACTCGAAGCGCCACATCGGGTTGACCGATTCGATCGCCTCCGGCAAGTGCCGGTCGAGCAATTTCACCGCCCGGCTCAAGTTGCCGGTGAGCGTCAAGGCGACGAGGTACATCGATTTTTGAACCACGAAGTCGGGGTTGCGGTCGATCAGTTTGTACCCGATACGGAAGTACTCGAGGGCTTGCTCGTGTTTGCCGAGGCGGATCAACGGCAGCACGACGTTGGCGTACGTGTGCTCCGGGACTTCCGCGCAGGTCAACTTACCCTTGAATATCGGCTTGGCGGCTTTGAGCGCACCCGTGTCGTCGCCTATGCCCGCGAGGTAGCCCACGGTGCCGTCCTGGACGCAGGCCGCGCAATTGCTCAGGTGGTCTTCGCCCGTTTTCATCAGTTTGGCGTGGGCCTTCTTGCCTTCGGCGTCGCTGCCGAGCGAAGGGGCGTTGTCGCGGCGGATCGTCCAATAGGCGTGCAGCGTGGAGCCTTCCGCCTTGTAGCGGCGTTTCATGTCGTCGTACAGTTCGTCGAGTTGATCCCGGCCGATGGTCGGAAAATCGGGGGCGAAGCCGAGGATCCACTTGTATTGCCAGAGGAATTGGTAGCTGTTGAAGCGGCCTGGGTGCTCGTCGAACTTCGCGGACAGCCACGAGAAGGCGACCAGGGCGACATCGGGACGACCGGAGAAACTGGCCGATTCGACGAGGGACGACCGCGCCTCGAAGCTGAGATCGAGGTCGCCGTGAGAGTCGGCGAGATCGACGGCGCGCTCGATGATGGCGAGCTGCACCGGGCCGTGTTCGAGGCCCCCGGCTTCGGCGAGGAGGTCTTCGATTTGTTCTTCGAGGTCGGGCAAGATTAAGTCCCCATTTCGGGGTTGATAGTGGAAAGCTCTTCCCACTCGGCGAATTGGAGCAAGGGCAGATCGGAACAAACGAACGTGTCAATCAACCCGCTCCGCTTGAACCGGAGCGCCGTAGCGAGTTGAATGGCATCGAGCGTTCGAAGGTTTCGAACCGGGGCATATTTGGTCAACAATTCCGTCGCAATGAGGAAATCCTCGGCGACGTGACGCCCGACGGAGAGTCGCTTCAATCGAATATCTTTCAGGAACATCTTGCGAACGATCTCCGATTCCGCCTGCGTAATCTCGCCGATCCGAACTTTTTTCCCGATGACCGAGTGGAGTTCGACGTGGCCCAATCGCGTGATTATCGGAGCAGGGTCGGAATTGGCGAGCAACGAAGCCACGGTACTCGACCCTAATTCTTCGCGATACCTTTTGCTGAGTGCGCTCGTATCGAAAAAGAGTTTCATCGGAATCGCTCCTCTCGTTCCGCGACGCAATCATCCGAGAGTTTGCCCGGGATCTTGGAGAGAATTTCTCGAACCCGTTCGAGTGTGATTTCTTCGTCATTTTCATCGGGCGTGAGATTGGTGAAATCCGGATCTTCCCAATCCTCCTCGGCGACCGCTTCCGCCAGTTTCGCGAGCCAAACCTCCGCGGAAAGGCCGCTGGCGGAAGCTCGGTTGCGAACCTGCGCTTCCACCTCGCCGGTGAGTTGAATCGTCAATGCCATAGCGTCCTCCTGTTTGAAATCACCCTTCCTTCATGCCGATGCCCCATTCGATCAGCGAGAGCAGTCCATCGTTGAGCAGCGTCATCTCCTTCACGCTGAGCGGGTGGTGGCCCAGCAGCAGCGATTGCAGATAGAGCATCTGGATGCTGCGGTGGAGGATGGCCCGATCCTTCACCGTGCACAACCGGCTGACGGTGGGATTCTCGAAGTTGAAGCAGATGTGGGCGAATGTCGCTTGCGGTTTGTCCTTCTTGCCGAGGTTGTCGAGCACGCCGGACCAGAGTGGGTTAGCGATTTCCTTCGACTGCTCCAGCGACCGGAAGAAGCGCCCTTCTTGATTCGTCGTGTAGAGTGCCGGGAGTTCTTTCGGTTTGTACTTCTTCACGTCCGGCTCGCAGCGGAACGGTTTCAACACCGTCTCGGCGGCCCTCAGGAACTCGGCGACCGTCTCTTGCTCGTTCAGTTCGAGTTCGTCGAACGACGCGCTCATCGTCGTCGGATCGACCAACTCCGTCGGCATGTCGAGGAGTTCCTCGGCCTTCGCCAGCAGTTCTGCGTCGTAGGTGTAGCCGCCGTTGATGACGACTTCGCCATGGGCCTGCGAGACGCGCGACACCTGCCGGAATTGATCGACGGTGGGGACGTAGCGCACCGTATCGTGCTGCTTGCGGTAGTCGCCGAAGGTCATTTCGCCTTGCGACGTTTCGAACACGAGCCAGTCCATCACGAGCCGGTAGAACTCGTCGTCGGTCGTCGCCAGGCTCTTGATCGCCATGCTGTGCAGGCTGATGATGCGATCCAGTTTTCGAGTGTCCTTATCGGCCAGTTCCATCAGATATGAGCGCAGACACTCGCCGAGGGTTTCGCGGGCCGTTTGCAGCTTGGCGTCTTCGTAGAACGACTCGCGCGAGGCCGTGGGACGGAGGTCGTTGGCGTTCACCGCCGCTTTCACGAAGAAGGCCCATTCCGGCAACAGATTATCGATGTTCTCCGACAGCAGCATGTTCTTCAGGTAGACGCGGTGGGCCCGCTTGCTGGTCAGCGTCACGGCGTACGGCAACACGTAGGCCAAGCCTTCGACGCCCCCGGCCTTCGATTTCAGCGGGATGGCGTCGAGGAAATCGCTCTCGAAAATCTCGCGGCCGAAGTCGAGGTAAGCCTTGTGGCGGTCGCGGTCGTTCTTGTATTTCTCGCGCCACGGGGCGCCGCGCTCGTTGATGATCTGCGTGACTTTGCCGTGCGAAATCCGGATGGGGAACGGCAGCAGGCCGCCGTAGTGCTTGGCGAGTTCCTTAACGCGGGCCGGGTCGAAGTGCTCTTCGCACCCGGCCTTGGCCGTGAGCCACACCTGCGTACCCGGTTCAAGATCGCGTTCGATTTCCTTGAGCGTATATGTGCCGTCCGGCTTCGCCTTCCATTCGACGGTCGGCGTGTCGGCCTTCGCGCTCTTGGAATAAACGGTGATGGCATCCGACACGACGAAGCACGACAGGATGCCGATGCCGAACTGGCCGATGAAGTCGGTCGGCCCTTCGCCTTCAAGGGCTCGTTTGGAACTGAGTCCGATGGTAGCGAGGAAGGTATGCACTTCCTCGGGCGTCAGGCCGATGCCGTTGTCGGACATCATCACCGTGGGCGGCTTACCCTTCGACTGGTGAATCTCCATTCGGATGTCGCCGACGAACCCTTTTTCGAGTTTCTGTCGGGCCGTGATGGCGTCGGTTGCGTTCTGCATCAACTCGCGGACGAAGACCTCCGGCCCGCTATACAGGTGGTTCGAGAGCAGGTCGATGATGCCGCCGAGATTGATCTGGAATTTATGGTCCACGGAAGCGGGTCTCCGGTTGCGAGGGCGATTAATTACCGAGTTGGGCTAGGCGCCAGCGCTCCAGGTAAAGCGGGCGGACAAAGGGACTCAACTTCTCGGCGAAGTCTTCGGGGAGCTGCAGTTCGTGAATCAGGGACTGGACATCGACAAGGTCCTTTTGCCGCCACTCCGCGGTGCCCGATGCCAGTTTGAGGTCGATCAACGTGGGAAGATTGACGATCTTGATCCCCTCAATGACTTCGGACACCTCGGCGGGATCGGGGAAACTGACCGGCTTGGGAAGGCCGTCGCCCGGGTAGCCGCCCGTCACCAAGAATTCGATCTTCACACCGGTGTCGACATCTTTGAGATTCTTGCTTCCGGTGAAGCCGGGGAGGTAGCCGAGTCCTACTAGGTGCTCATGGATCTTCGCCAAACCTTCCGGCGTGACCAAGAAGTCCACATCGGTGGTGAATCGCTCGTAACCGTGATGGAACAGGGCCAATCCGCCAACGAGGGCGTAAGGCACTTCGATCTGGTCCAGTTTGCGTGCGAAGCGAACCAAGGTTTTGAACACGCCACTCGATCGATCAAAATGCATGTCGCCCTCCCGTCTCGCCCAGAGGCGATCCGCGCGCAATCGTTCGCGGTAGGTCATGTCTTGCGTTTGCATCCCGCTAATATAGCAGCAATCCTGCACTGAGGGCATCCTCGTGACCACTCCGCTGCCGAACTACACCCCGTACAAGAATCTCCCGCCGCTGGCGGGGCTTTGCTCGTTCGAGGAGGCGATGAAACCGGGCCTCTCCATCGAGGAATGCACAACCCGGCTGAAGCGCATCCACTACGCCTTCAAGCGGCTCCACGAAATCCTGACGGCCCGCGTCACCTCGGAGCCGATCTACGAACTCAAAACGGCCTTCGCCCACCACGCCTACCTGTGCGCCGAGCACGCCACCGCGATTCGCCAGCGAGTCTCCGAGATGCGCGAGCCTCCGCTGGGACTAGACGAAGTCCCGCACCCGGACCTCGAACAGTATTTCGACGAGATTCGAGCGGCTCCCACTCTAGCATTCGTGTACGGAGTGTACTTGCATGCGATGCCGGCCTGCAAAGTCGCAATCGACCGGTATCAATTTGAGACTCACCCTTTGACAGATGCACCCAGCAAGAGAGTTCTAAAGTTCGCTCGATTCGAACTCGATGAAGTGATGGCTTACGGATTTGGGGCTTCCATCCGGTTGAATGCCAAGCGTCACCCGAATTGGTACCCCATCCTAGTGGTGCTACTTCAAAACGCTCGCGGAATCGATGGCTGTGAAACCGAGACTCAAGCGTGGGCCAAACTACCCGTCGATTATTCCCGAAAACCCGTTGTTTTCGATCCCGTCCCCCGACGCGACGATCGCTTCGCCGACCTCTGGAACCAGGGCGTGAACGCCGAGGCGTTCCTCTATTCCCCGGAGTTTGCGTCCAAAGACAAAGTGCTGATGATGCTCTTCAAGCGCCTGCGCGAGATCGACGTGCCCGAGATGATGGCGAGCATCGTCGCCGAGACGCCGGGCAAACCGTGGGGCTACTACCGCGACATGTCCCGGCAGATTTGGGACGAGGCCCGTCACAGCATGATGGGCGAAGTCGGCTTAGTCGCCCTCGGCGTCGATTGGACGAAGGCCCGCATCACTTGGAACTGGAGCTATCGCCTCAACACCGAGTGCACCCCGCTCGAACGCCACGGCGTGCTCTTCTTCATCGAGCAAGGACTGATGCCGAAGACGGGCAAACGCTACGAATACGAAGTGGCGACTGACAGCGGGTTGCCACTGGCGAAGACGATTCAGGATTTCGACTGGGCCGACGAAGTGCTGCACAGCCAGATCGGCCGGGAGTGGTACGTGAAACAGTTCGACAGTTTGCAAGCGGCCCTCGACTTCGGCGACAAAGCCTGGTCGAAGATCACGAGCAATTGGGCGAGCGTGAAAGAGCAAGGCCTGACCGAGCACGAGAACTGGTGGCCGGCAATCTACTCGCATGCGTGCGCCGCGGCAGGCGTGGAACCGGATGCGAAGGTGCTAGGGTATTCGAAGACTTATGAAGGACAGCGCGCGGACCGGAAAACGGTCGGTTGATCACGAATGAAGATCGCGAATAAGGCCGGTCAAGTAGCGGACGCAGTTCAACTCCCGGCGAATTACCGGGAGATTGCCAGCGTCGAACAACGCCGGCAGCGTAGCTTCTAACGCCGCCGTGCGAGCCATCAGCGCGGTTTCGATCTTGGCGACATCCGCCGACGTACCCTTTGCCGATTCGATCTCCTCGCGGAGTTCGAGCATTTCCATCAAGAACGCCGGCGGCAGATTCTTATCCTCGGAAGCACCGGGCCCGCCGAGCCATTTCAACAGGTGCTCGGCACGACGGAACGGATCGCGGAGTGTCACATACGCCTCGTTCAGCGCCGCCGCGGCATCTTCAACCGCGTCGGTACTGCCGGCGTGAAAGTCGGGGTGAACCTCGCGGCTGCATGCCAGATAGTTCCGTTCGAGCTCGCCGAGATCGACGGCAAAACGCCTCGGCAGGCCGAGGCGTTCAAAAGCATCCGTAGGTTCCAGTTTCATTCTCGGTTCTACATCGCGTACGAGCTGCCGCAGCCGCAGCTGCCCTTGGCTTGCGGGTTGGTGACGCTGAAGCCGCGTTTGTTGAGGTCGTCGTGGAAGTCGACGGTGGCCCCGGCGAGGTACAGCATGCTGCGTTTGTCGATGACGACTTCGACGCCGTTGATCTCGAAGAGGTGATCGAGCTTTTCGTTGTAGGTCGGGTCGAGGTCGAGCTTGTTTTGGAAGCCCGAGCAACCGCCGCCTTGTACCCGCAAACGCAAATACAAGGTCTGCCCGGCCATTTCCGGGTCGTTCTTCACGTCTTGGACATGGCGCTTGACTTCGCTGGCGGCGCGGGCGGTGATGATCACTGGGGCGGCCGTCGGGGTGGTTGGCGCGGCGGGCTCGTGCGAGTGGCCGTGATCGTGGCTATGGCTGTGCTTGGTCGTCGGTTCGGTCATCGTGGCCATGGGCGAAGCTCCGGTACGGGATGAACTTGGAATTAGTGTATCACACGAAGTCGATGGCGGTTAGGCCGTCACGAGGTTCTCGTCGCGAATCTCGGCGGTGAGCTCGTTCTTGTCTTGGTAGTTCTTGATGGCGGCGCGGATGGCGTCTTCGGCCAACACCGAGCAGTGGACTTTCACCGGTGGCAGCGCCAACTCTTCGACGATCTCGGTGTTCTTGATCTCCATGGCGTCTCCGAGGGTCTTGCCTTTGAGCCATTCGGTGGCCAAGCTGCTGGAGGCGATAGCCGAACCGCAGCCGAAGGTTTTGAATTTGGCGTCTTCGATGATGCCGGTCTCGGCATTGACGCGGATTTGCAGTCGCATCACGTCGCCGCACTCGGGGGCGCCGACGAGGCCCGTGCCGATGGTCGGATCCTTGGCGTCGAACGAGCCGACGTTGCGAGGGTTATTGTAATGCTCGAGAATCTGGTCACTGTAAGGCATGGTTATGCTCCGGGGGTGTTGGTATCGGTAGGATTGGGTCGGCCGAATTCGTCGAGTCCGTATCGGGCGAAAATTTGAGCCGGGGAGAGTTTGACGACTTTTTCTCCATCCCACTCCGGGATCGAGAAACCCAAACGGGCGTGTTCCAAGATCGCCACTTTATCAGCGCGATCCATCGCCGCTTGGGTCGCGGCGCGGCGCTCGGTCGATTTTAGGATTGAAGGACTATTCGCGAGCATGGCTGCTCTCCGTGAACTGTGACCAAACCTCGTCCGAATCCACAATGCATTGTTCGCCCTTGCCCAATGCAATCAGCGTTCTGGGCGATGTCGTGTTGTTCCAAACTTCCCAGTGATCCGCCAAGTCGCGGTACAAGTTCAGAAAATTCCAGACGCTGCGACTGTACCTGCGCCTGATGTCGCTCTCGGGGATGTGGTGTCCGCCGCGTTCGACCCGCAATCGAACGCGTTCGATTGCAACCTCCGGCGATGGCAACCAGTAATAATACACGTACACTTCGTAACCCGATTGCTTCAACTCTTTCAACCATACTGCGTAACTACGAACCGCGAGTGTCGTTTCGAATGCGAAATCTTTGCGGTCGCGGGCTAACGTATGCATCCAATTCAACATCGACCGACCGGCTTGAAACGCGACCGACTCGACGTCCAACGCGTTGAGTCCTCGGGCGATGACATCGGCATTGGTGAATACCGGCACCTTGAGCACGTCCTTTAGCAATTCCGTGGCCACGGTGGTTTTTCCGGCGCCGTTCACGCCACCGAACACCACGACTCGCGGTTGCGCGCTCAATGCGCCGCCCAGGCGATCGATTTCAAGTCGATCCCGGCTTGGGCCATCTCGTACAGGGGCGACATCTCACGCAACCGGCTGACTTCCTTCACGACCAGTTTCGTCACGAAGTCGATCTCCTCCTCGGTGTTGAATCGGCCGATGCCGAAACGAATCGAACTGTGGGCGAGTTCATCGCCCACGCCGAGCGCCCGGAGGACGTAGCTCGGTTCCAAACTGGCGCTCGTGCAGGCGCTGCCGCTGCTGACCGCCACATCTTTGATGCCCATCATCAGGCCTTCGCCTTCGACGTAGGCGAAGCTGATGTTCGCACTCCCCGGCAGACGCTCGGTCGGGTGGCCGTTGAGGTACGACTCGGGCAACGCGTCCATGATTCCCTTGCGGAGCTTTTCCCGCAGGCGGAAAGTACGCTCCACTTCCGAGTCGAATTCCAACCGCGACAATTCGGCCGCTTTGCCAAAGCCGACGATCATCGGCACCGGCAGCGTACCGGAGCGCATGCCGCGTTCGTGGCCGCCGCCGTCGATGATCGGTTCCAGGCGCACGCGCGGATCCTTCTTGCGGACGTAGAGGCAGCCGATGCCCTTCGGCCCGTACATTTTGTGGGCGCTCAGGCTCAGCAGGTCGATTCCCATGGCCAGCACGTCGATCTTCAACTTCCCGGCGGCTTGCACCGCATCGGTGTGGAACAGAACGCCCTTTTCCTTGCAAACCTTGCCGATGGCCGCGATCGGCTGAACCGTGCCGATTTCGTTGTTGGCCATCATCACGGACACGAGAATCGTCTTATCGGTGATGGCAGCCCGCACTTGCTCGGCGGTCACGCGGCCGTCGGTGTCCACGGGCAGGTAGGTCACGGAATATCCGTCGCGCTCGAGCCGCTTGCTGGTATCGAGCACGCATTTGTGCTCCGTCGCCGTCGTGACGATGTGGTTGCCCTTCTTGCGGTACATCGCCGCCACGCCCTTCAGCGCCAAGTTATTCGATTCGGTAGCGCCGCTCGTGAAGATGATTTCCTTCGCGGTGGCGCCGATCAATTCGGCGATCTGCTCGCGCGCTGTGTCCACGGCCGCTTCCGCGTCCCAGCCAAATGGATGGTTGCGGCTGGAGGCGTTGCCGTAAAGTTCGGTGAAGTAAGGCAGCATCGCCTCGACGACCCGCGGATCGGTTCGCGTCGTGGAGTTGTTATCCAGATAGACCGGCAGCTTCAACATGGTGTTCATCATTCCTTGGGTAGGACCGCCGTCCCGCCGGTTACGCCGTCGTCGCGGCGGGTTGGGGTTGGGGCCGGGCGATCACGCCCAGCGTCGTGAGTACGGTTTGCCCCGTCGTCGGGGCGAAAATATCGGCGAGTGTCACGCCGCGGAGCAGCGTCATGATCCGCCGTTGGATTTCGAGCATCGGAGTCTTAACCGGACAAATGCTCTCGACTTCACAGGTCGATTCGCCGACGTGATCGTTGCAGAGCGTCAGTTGGAAGCCGTCTTCGATCGCTTCGAGCAACTCGGCGAGCGTGATCGTGACGCTCGCGCGCTGGAGGACATAGCCGCCCTTTACGCCGCGGGTACTCGTCACAAAGCCCTTGTGGCCGAGTTCCTTCAAGATGTTAGCCACAAAGGCCCGGCTGAGGCCGAACTTCGCGGCGATCTCGCGGGCATTCCCGGTCACTTGGGTGTGCAAAAACGATAAAATTAGGAGCGCGTAATCGGCCTTGCGACTGAGCAGAGTCATCAGCGCTCCTCGTGGGTGGTGGTGTGAAATCGACTCGCTATTCTTTATAGGCAACAAGATCGCAGTAATCCAGTGCGAATTAAGTGAGATTGGTTCTCATCCGTTGCGATTCTTGGATCGCAAGTGCTATTTTAGAAACGAGTTAGAACGATTCACGCTTCGTGAGCAGCCATAAGATCTCGAACTTTTTCCCGAGCGAGTTCTCTCGTTGTCAGTACGCCGTCGAGTTGCAGCGCTCGGATCGTGTCGAGCAGGGTTTTGAATTTCTTACCCGGTTTCAGACCCATCGTTTGGAGGTCGTCGCCGGTCAACAGCGGCGGCGGATTCAATTGCTGCGGCTCGATCTGGTCGAGCAATGCAGCGCAGAAATCGGCTCCGGACGACGGCGCCAACGCGATTAAATCCCGGCTCCCCTGATGGGCGAGGATCGGGTAGAGCTGGCTCCGCGGCAAGCTCGGGGCGTCGTCGAGTGCCGCGCGATGCTTTGCCAGCCAGAGGATGCGATCGCGTTCTTCGTTCGACAATTTCAACCGCGACGCGATGGCGGAGAAGCTTGCGGTGGGCGCGCCGGTGCACACGGCCATGAGCACGAGCGGGAATCGCGCATCGCCCGGCAGCGATGCCACCACCCCACCCTCCGGTGTCGCTTCCGGCAGGATTTCCTTCAGCAATTCGAATTCGCGCAACAGTTGCACCCCGCGGACGCGGTGTTCGTTCTCGAACATCTTCCGCAGTTCCTCGGCGATGCGCTCGGCGCTCACGACCCGGATCTGCGGGGCCATGGCTCGGATGGCGTCCGCCGTGGTCGGGTCGATGGTCAATTCGAACCGCGCCGCCATGCGCGCGGCCCGCAGCAGACGGAGTTTGTCTTCTTCAAATCGCTTGGCGGGATCGCCGATGGCGCGTAGGATGCGCGCGTCGAGATCGGCCCGGCCGCCGACGTAGTCGATCACGCGGTTGGCCACGGGGTCGAAGAAAAGCCCGTTGATGGTAAAGTCGCGCCGGACGGCATCGTGTTCCGGCGAGCTGAAGACGACCGCATCCGGCCGCCGGCCGTCGGAGTAGGTGCCATCGGTGCGGAACGTGGCGACTTGGACCTTCAACCATTCGCCGTGGTCGCCGCGCGGCCCGAGAACCTCGACGACGCCGAAGCTCGCGCCGAAGAAATTGCACTTGCGGAAGAGTGGCTTCAATTGATCCGGCGTCGCCGAAGTGGCGATGTCGAAATCGGCGGGGGTGCGGCCGAGGAGTTCGTCGCGAACGCAGCCGCCGGCGAACAGGGCTTCGTAACCCGCTGTTTGCAAGCGCTGCACGACTTCGGTGGCGAATTCCCGTTCGGTCATAGGTCCTCGGCGGAGTCTAGGGACTTAGCTCCGATGCGGGGAATCTTGAACTGGTAACTGACGGTGGATCGCTGTCTATTGGAGACAGTTTTGAGCTACCAGATGACAGCAATCAGTACCAAAGACTCACCGCCCAACGCTGTCGCACAGTTCCGATCCGATCAAGATCGCGTACTCCGGGTCGCCGCCGGACTCGGATCGATTCAATTGAATCGACCGATTGTCGTGCAGCCGGCGCAGGCCGGTGTGGAAATCGGGTACCGACAAATCCGGGAACTTCGGCCGCAGCGCGACGAACAGCTCCCGCAACGAGCACTCCCCGCTGACGAGTACTTCCCGGCGATGATCCAAATACTCGAGAGCCGTCACGCCCCAGGGCACCACCGTTTGTAAAATGCTCGGCAGCTTCGGCGTCGCGGCATCGACCCGCCGCAGTGCGGCCTCGACGCGCGTCGTCAACTCCGCGAGTTGGGCGATCATCTCGCCGGCTTTGCTTTCGAAATCGATCTTCAACTCCGCGAGTTGCTCCCGCGTGTCGTGCATCCAATCCGGGATGCCCGCCGCAGTCGCGTTCAACGTCGCCTTCAAATCTTGCAGCACGGCTTTGGGCGAATCGTGATCGTGCAGAAACGCGATCCCCTTCGGCGTGATGCGCACCCATTCGATGACCTGTTTCGCTTTCGTCTCGGTGCGCACGGTTTCGAAGAGGCCGAGGGAGTTCGCTTCGTGCGCCGCTTCGGCGTAAGCCGTGGAACGATTCGGGAACAGGCCGGTGAATTTGCCGGACGAAAACAGGCGGTGATCCCGCGTCTCGGCGACTGCGGCCTTCAGCGCATCGAGCAGCAGTTCCGCCCGGCGGGCCGTGGGAATGACCGCCGCAGGGTGATCGGCGTTCGGGGGCCGGAACGGCAAGACGGACGGCGGCTGGTGATCCATACTGGGAATTCGCGGGCCGGACTGCGGATTTTGGAATCGCTAGGCGTACTGTAACGGGAAGAAGGTGAGAATGCCAAGCCCGACCGTGGAGAACGCCCGTGTCCGCCGACCCCAAGCCGCGAATCCTCAGCGGGGTGCAACCCTCCGGCAAGCTCCACTTGGGCAACTACTTCGGCGCTATTCAGCAGCACATCGCCCTGCAAGATCAAGGCGAAGCCTTTTACTTCATCGCCGATTACCACGCGCTGACGACCCTGCCCGATGCGACCGCCAAAGAAGCCGACGAAGCCAAGCGCGAAAAGCGACCGGCCCGGAGTGCCGCGCAAATCCTCGCCGAGAACGTCCGCGATGTCGCGCTCGATTATTTGGCCCTCGGGCTCGACCCAGGGAAGGCGACCTTCTACCGCCAATCCGACGTTCCCGAAGTGGCGGAGCTCGCTTGGTTCCTCGCCACCGTCACCGGCATGGGCTTCTTAGAACGGGCGCATTCGTTTAAAGACAAAACTGCCAAGGGTATCTCGGCGAGCGTCGGCCTATTCACCTATCCGCTGTTGATGGCCGCCGACATTTTGATCGTCCGCTCGCACCTCGTCCCCGTGGGGAAGGATCAGGTCCAACACCTCGAGATGACGCGCGACATCGCCGGGTACTTCAACCAAGCCTACGGAGAAATCTTCCCGATGCCGGCCGAGCGACT
>JBBRUN010000054.1:0-16122 GCA_038247765.1 Gemmatales bacterium
TACTTCGGCCTTGGCCTCGGCGCGTCGGTCATCATCTGGGCGTTCTGCTTGGGCGCCATCGTCGGCGGTATTTTCGGCGTCGTGATGATGTTCGCCCGCCGGCAGTTCGGCAAGAACGCCGAGAACTTCCGGGCGATCATGGGCGACCTGCAAACGCTCGTGACCGACGGGCCGACGAAAGCCGCCGCGCGGGCGAACACCCGCCGGCCGTCGTGGGTGCGCCTTCCGTATGGAGTTCCGCTTTGCGTCGGGTTCCTCGGTTACCTCTGGTACCGCCTGATCCTCGCGGCTTGAATCGAGCCCACTTGAGCCCGAGTCTTCAGCAATGCGGAATGAAGCCAGGCTTCGTTCCGCATTTTCAATTCCGCACTCCCAACTCCGAACTCCGCACTTCTTCGGACATTTGGCAAGATGGTGAAAATCCGAGGGATCGACCCGACCGGAATAATTGAAGCGACCGGAGGATTTCGGTCGAAGGTAGTGGTGTGGCAATCCCGCACCGGATGTAAACCCGGCGCAACGAGAAAACACGAATCGATGCAGACTTCTTGCGAAATGCGAACTTCGTACTAGGGTTGGTTGCTCGAATGATCGGCGCGCCCCAAAAGTGCTCCGCCACCCTTCCGAGCCATCACCCTGCGGAATTCGTCGGCCCTCCCGCAGGAACACACGGTCTCCACGCCGAGGCACTCCGCAGCTCCGCTTCGGATTGGTGGTGATCGGGCCGCAGTCGAATTCGTCTAAGGGGGGTTGCAGGTGAAACAGAAGAATATTTTGCTCGTCGCGGTGGCGGTGGTATGCGGGTTGATCGCGGCCTTCCTGACCTCGCAAATGGGGGCGAAGGGCAAGCGGCAAGAAGTCGAAACCGTGCAAGTGCCCGTGGCCGCCATCGAAATCGGCGTCGGCACGAAAATCAAAGCGGAAGAAATCGATAAGTACGTCGTGATGAAATCGATTGCTAAGGACGCGGTGCCCCAAGCGTACGTCGAACAAGCCGACTTCCTGAAAGACAAACGGCTGACCCGGACGGTCCGCCAAGGCGAGCCGTTCAACCCGAACGATGTGACCCTCAACGGATTCTTGAATCCGCCCGAAGGGCACAGCGTGATGTCGGCGAGCATGTCGACGGTCGAAGCGGCCAGCGGGTTCATCGGGCCGGGCGCCCATGTGGACATCATCGCTTCGGTGTTGTTGAAGAAGTCGCAAAAATGGGTCGTGTTCCCGCTGTTCCTCGACATGCTGGTGCTCGCCGTGAACTCGGACGCGAACCCGTCCCAAGTTTCGGGCGGCGGGATCCCGAACGTCGGCATGGTGTCGCTCGCCGTGACGGCCGAGCAACAGTTGATCCTCCAAGGGGCGATTTCCCGCGGGGTCACCATGCGGATGGGCCTTCGCCACCAAGATAAACCGGCCCAGCACAAAGTGCTCAAGAACGAAGAAATCTGGGACATTCTCTCGGATCGCATCGAAGACGACAAAGAAAAAGCCGCCCCGGTGATCCCGACGGCACCGGTCGTCGAAATGGTGAAAGTGAAAGTGCCGACGGTCGATCTTCCCGCCGGCACCGCGATCACCGAAGACCTGATCGCCAAGAGCTTCAAAGACGCGGAATACCCGTTGTCCCTCGTGCCGGAATCGGCCGTGAAAGAGTTGAAGAGCTACGCGACGAACGGGGACTACCTGCTGAAGGACCTCCCGGCCAACTACTTCGTACCGAAGACGTTCTTGGGGCCCAAACCCAAAGAAGCCGCGGAACCGAAGATGGCGAAGGTCGGTCCGGATGGGACGGGTTCGACCCCGAAAGAAGGCGAACCGATGGACAAACCGATCCCGCTGCCACCGAAGCCGGTGTACGTGGACGTGACCGTCCAGACGGCCAAAGGCGCGTTGAAGTACCGCTATCAGAAGATGCCCAACGGCGACCACAAGTATGTGGGCACGGTTCGGCCGGACGCGGACGACGAAGAATCGAAGCCGGCAGACGGCAAGAAGCCGGAAGAAACGGGCGCCCCGAAAGGCCCCTTCACGGCTCAGTGAAGCATGCCGGATGGCCGGTCGCCGGATGGATCGCGACGACCGGCCGACTTTCCCTGCGGAGGGATCGCGGCGAACTGTTTCCGGATCGGGATTGTTCCCGCTTCGGTTTTACGAACAAGGCGGGTCTTTCCGACCTGCCATACCTGTGAGGAGGGTGAACGGATGCACCTGATTAGTAATCGACGCCGCCGCTGGATGGCGGGCTTGGCCGTTCTCACGGGTTTGGCGGGTAGCACCGTCGCCGTGGGTCAGCAACCGACGAAACCGCCCTTGGGCGGGGTGGACGCGAAAGTCGAACCCAAGAGCGGCGCCTTGCTGGTTCCGCTCGGCGGATTGGCCAAATTCGACCCGAAAACGAACAAGCTCATCACGGACATCACGCTGAGCAACGGGGACGTCCTCGACGCCCGGCCGATCGCACCGGATCTGAAAAGAATCGATCTCGTCGGTAAGCTCGGCGGGGCTACGCAACTTACGGTGACCTTCGAAGGCGGTGCCAAAGCCGTCTACACCGTGGTCGTCCAGCCGGATTACGAACAACTGAAGTTCGTCATCAAGCAAGCCGTCCCCACGGCCAACATCGAAATTATCCCGGGCGTCGGCAACGTCATCGTCCTCAGCGGGACGGTGAGCCAACCGGGCGATGCCGACACCATCGTGCGGATCGCCAGCAGCGCCGTCGGTGGGGCCGCGACCAACGTCATCAACGCGATCCAGATCGGCGGCACGCAGCAGGTCATGATCGACGTGACCGTGGCTCAAGTGGATCGGACGATGCTCCGCGAACGCGGTTTCTCGTTCCAGGCGGGGGGGAGTACCTTCGGAATCGCTTCCGTGCTCGGCGGTTTAGCCGCCTCCACGGTGACGTCCGGCGTGTTGCCCGCGTTCACCACCGGGGTCAACGCCAACATCGTGGCCGGGGTCGTCCCCGGGCAGTTCACGGGCGCCTTGCGGGCCTTGCGGAGCGAAGGCATTGCGAAGTTCTTGTCGGAGCCGAAGATCGTGACGCAGACGGGTCGGGCGGCGTTCTTCCGGGCCGGCGGCCAGCAAGCCGTTCTCAGCCCGGCGGCGGGGATCAACGGTCCCGGCGTGTTGCTGACCCCGGTCGGTACCGAACTCGAAGTGCTTCCGATCGTCTTCGGCGACGGCCGTATTTACCTCGAAATCAACCCGCGGATCTCGTCCGTGAACAACGGCCGGGGCATCACGACGGCGTTCGGGTTCACCCCCGGCTTCAACGAGACCCAAGCCCGGGCCTCGGTGACGCTCCAATCGGGCCAGACCTACGCCATCGGCGGCTTGCTCGAAACGACGGTCCAAGCCACTTCGCAGAAAGTCCCGTACCTCGGCGACTTGCCGCTGCTCGGGACGGTCTTCAGCAACGTGGTTCACGACGAACGCGAAACCGAACTGCTGATCTTGGTGACCCCGCGGATCGTCGAGCCGCTGAACTGCGACCAAGTTCCGCGGCGGGTTCCCGGGAAAGAAACGCGCAGCCCGGACGATTATGAGCTATTCGTTGAACAGTTGTTGGAAGCCCCGCGGGGCGCCCGGAAGATTTTCAACGGTAAGCAGTACGTCCCCGCTTACCGCAACGCCCAGAACTCGGGCACCGGCCTCACGGCCAGCCCGACCTTGATGGCACCGGCCCTGCCTTCGGCCCCGATCATCTCGGAACCGTCCGCGGTGCCGCAGAATCTGCCTGCGACGGTGCCGGTGCCACTGCCCTTGCCGGTGCCGGAAGGCCGCTAACGGTCGGCGAAACGGAAGCAACGCAAAGGAGCCGGGCGATCGAACGATCGACCCGGCCGTCTCACAACCTGACGAACACCCCGACTTCGGTGATTGATATGCAAAGAGTCGCCATCGTTGATCCGTCCGAAGCCTCGCGCGAATCCCTTCGCACGCTTCTCCTGGGCGTCGATTTCGTCTGGCTCGAAGCCGAGTGCGCCCGCTACGAATATTTCTTCGACGTGATCCAGCAACAGGAATCGATGCCCGATTTGGCCATCGTTTCGCTCGACGCCGACAAGAACAAAGCCTTGCAGATGATCGGGGAAATCTCGACGAAGTACCCGAAACTCCCGATCCTCACGATCAGCCACGACCACCAAGCCCTTCTGCAATCGCTCCAGCGCGGGGCCAAATACTTCCTCACGCACCCAGTCGGCCTCGAAGACATGCTCGCAGCCCTGCGGCGGGCGCTCGGGGAATCGAGCGGATCCCTCGGCGAACAACCGAGCCTCAGCGGCGGCATGATTCGCCAGCAAGGTGCGACGCAGCTGGTCGCCGTACTCGGCTCGCGCGGCGGCGTCGGCACCACCAGCATCTCGGTGAACCTCGCCGCGACGCTTTCCACCGACCCCAACAACACCGTCGCACTCGTCGATCTCGACTTGGCCCTCGGCGATGCCGACATCGCCATGGAAGTCAACGGGATGGACAACATCAGCATCGCCGACTTGGCACGCAACATCGAACGACTCGACATGAACTTCCTCCGCCGGGCGCTCGTCCGCCACGAGGGCACGGGCCTGTCGATCCTGCGCCACCCGATGGAAATCCAAGAAATCGGCGTGCTGCACGAGGGCCACATCGAACGGATCTTGAACCTGCTGAAGATGAGCTACTCGCACTTGATCCTCGACCTCAGCAAGTCGCTGCGGCCGACCGACATGATGGCCCTGCGCATGGCCGACACGATTCTACTGACGGCCCAACTCGAACTGAGCAGCCTCCGCAACGTCGTGCGGATCATCCACCTGCTCGGCAGCGAAGACAACCTGGCCGAAAAGGTCCGCGTCGTCGTCAACCGCGTCGGCTCGGACGCGGTCGAAGAAGGAATCAGCATGAAGAAAGCCGAAGAGGTCATCGGCAAGCCGATCTTTTGGCAGATCCCGAACGACCCGAAATCGCTAATCGCGGCCCGCGTCGCCGGCCAACCGCTGATCCGCCACAACCCGAAGAGCCGCGTGCAGCAAGCCATCGTCGGCTTGGCCCAAGCCCTCGCGGGCAAGCCAGCCGGGCGCGAATCGGATCCGAAACTCAAAGCGAGCTGGAGCTTCTTCGGTCGCAAATAACGGCGGAGTGTTGGAACGCACCCAGATCGGACACCAAGGGACTCGGCTATGTCGCGGCTGCAACAAGGGATCTCGAAGCTCAACAACCTCAGCAACCAAGGGAATACCTCCGGGTTGTCGCGGCTGTCCAGCCCCAGTTTCGGTGGCTCGAGCAGCAGCGGCGGTAAAAACTTCGAAGAATTGAAACGCCAAATCCACTCGAAGCTCGTCGAGCGGCTCGATTTGTCCCGCGTGAAGGATCTCGCCAGCGACGCCATGCGGCGGGACATCCGCCGCGCCATCGAGCACTTGTGCGACACCGAGAACCCGCTCCTCAACCGCATCGAGCGCGAAAAGCTCATCGAGGAAATCCTCGACGAAACCTTGGGCTTCGGCCCGCTCGAACCGCTGTTGAAAGACCCGACCGTCAGCGAAATCATGGTCAACGGACCGAAGAAGATTTACGTCGAACGCCGCGGGAAGATCGAACGGTCCGAAGTCGTTTTCCGCGATAACGACCACCTGATGCAGATCATCGACCGCATCGTGTCGAAGGTGGGCCGGCGCGTCGACGAAACCAGTCCGCTCTGCGATGCCCGCTTGCCGGATGGCTCCCGCGTGAACGCGGTCATCCCGCCCATCGCCCTCGACGGAGCCAGCCTCAGCATCCGCCGCTTCGGGGCGACGCCGCTGAAGCTCGAAGACCTCCTCAATTACAAGGCCTTCACTCCGGAAATGGCCATGCTGTTGGAGGGGGCAATCAAGGCCCGGATGAACGTGCTGATCTCGGGCGGTACCGGTTCCGGCAAGACGACGCTGTTGAACACGCTCTCCGCGTTCATCCCCGGCGACGAGCGGCTCGTGACCATCGAAGACGCCGCCGAACTCCAACTTCAGCAGGACCACATCGTCCGGCTCGAAACCCGGCCGCCGAACATCGAAGGCAAAGGCACCGTGAGCTGCCGGGACCTCGTGAAGAACGCCCTGCGGATGCGGCCCGACCGAATCATCGTCGGCGAATGCCGGGGGGCGGAAGCGCTCGACATGCTGCAAGCCATGAACACCGGCCACGCCGGGAGCATGACGACGCTGCACGCCAACACCCCGCGCGACGGCCTTGCCCGCTTGGAAACGATGATCATGATGGGCGGCACCGAGTTGCCGATCAAAGCGATGCGGCAGCAGATCGCCTCGGCCGTCGACCTCATCATCCAAGTGAACCGTTTGCAGGGCGGACCGCGGAAGATGTGCAGCATTACCGAAGTGTTGAACATGGAACAAGACATCATCATCATGCAAGAAATTTTCCGCTTCCGGCAGGTCGGCGTCGACCAGAACGGCCGGGCCTTCGGCCAGTTCGAAGCGACGGGCGTCCGCCCGACCTTCGTGCCCCGGTTGGAGCAGAAGGGCATCAAGCTCCCGTCGAACATGTTCACCGAACGAGTTTTGGCCCGCGACTGAGAAACGAAAACCGCCGACCGTCGACGCTGTAAAACCTCCGACCGCTGACGCGGCCGGCTCGCCCTGAAACTCAACCCTTGTCCGAGTCGTGCACCATGGATCCTTTATTCTTGGCTTTGATCGTCGGCGGGTTGGTCGTGGGGATGGTCCTCGCGGTCGCGTTCGCCCTGAGCGGCTCCAAAGAAGGCCGGGCCTCGGTTCGCCTCGACGTTCTCGTGGGGCGCAACAACCGCAAAGATTCCTCCGCCGACATGCTGCTGAAGCAGGCCCTGCAGGAAGTGGACAAGAAAAACCTCCTCGACAAGATCACGCCGAAGGTCCTGAACCTCCAGAAGATGATCGAGCAGGCCGACGCGAACGTGAAGCCGAGCGCCCTGGTCGGCGTCGGCCTCGGCTCGGCCTTCTTCGGCGGCGTCGCCACGGCTTGGATGGTCAACATCTACGTCGCCCCGGTCGTCGCGCTGCTCTGCCTTTCGGCCCCGTTCATCTGGCTCTTCTTCAAACGCAAGAACCGGTTGAATAAGTTCGCCAGCCAACTCCCCGAAGCGATGGAGCTCGTCGCCCGGGCCTTGCGGGCCGGCCACTCGCTCGCCGCCGGGTTGCATGTCGTGGCCGAAGAAATGCCGATGCCTGTGTCGAAGGAGTTCGGGCGGGTTTACGAAGAGCAAAACCTCGGCATCACCCTCGACGAAGCCCTGAAGGGGATGTGCGATCGCGTCCCCAACCTCGACTTGAAATTCTTCATCACCAGCGTGGCCATCCAGCGGCAGACCGGGGGCGACCTCGCGGAAATCCTCGACCGCATCGGCTACGTCATCCGCGAGCGGATCAAAATTCTCGGCCAGGTGAAAGCCCTCACGGCCGAAGGGCGATTGTCCGGGATCGTGCTGGTGGCTCTGCCGATCGGCCTGTTCCTGCTCATGCTCTGGATGAAGCCGGACTACATCGAGGCGCTGTGGAAAGATCCGATGGGCATCAAGATGTCGATCGGGGCGATCGTGCTCATGCTCGTCGGCACTTACTCGATCAAGAAAATCATCGACATCAAAGTGTAGATTCACCCGCTGCTCGCTTCCCGAACACCGCCTCACGCACCCTTGGAGACACACCCGTGGAACTGTTCGCGTTCTTATCCGCGGAAGAGCTGGCGCCGATTTTCGTCTTCGCCGCCATCATGGTCGGGACCTTTTGGGTCTTGTCCCTGATCTCGAACCGCAACAGCCAAGCCGAGAACCGCCTCGACCGGATCGGCCGACCGCGCTCGCTGGTCGATTTGGAACTGTCGCAGATGGAATCGCGGCAGCGATTCTCGGGCTTGAAAGACGCGTTCTCGAGCCTCGGGGCGTCGATGCAGCCCCAATCGGATTTGGAAAAGAACTCGCTTCGGGTCAAGTTGTCCAACGCCGGCTTCCGCAGCGAGTCGGCCCCGATGGTCTACCAAGGGCTGCGGCTAGTTTGCCTAGTCGGATTTCTCCTCCCAGCCGTTCTAATCTGCTTAATCGCGCAAGGTTTCACACTGGCTGCGATGTGGAAAATCGGATTGGCTGGGTGTGCTGGGTTCTATTTGCCGATGATTGCTTTGAAACTGCTCGTGAACGATCGCCAGCAGCAGATCTTCTTGACGCTGCCCGATGCCCTCGACCTCTTGGTCGTGTGCGTCGAGTCCGGCCTCGGCTTGGATGCGGGGCTGCGGAAGGTGACCGACGAGATGAAAGATCACGCCAAAACGATGTGCGAAGAGCTATCGTTGGCGAACCTGCAACTGCAAATGGGCCGCCCTCGCCGGGAGGTGTTGCACGACCTCGGAGTGCGGACCGGCGTGGACGACGTGAAGAGCCTCGCGGCGATTCTCATCCAGGCCGACCGGTTCGGGGCGAGCATCGCCCAGGCTCTCCGGGTGCAATCGGACGCGATGCGGACGCGGCGTCGCCAAATTGCCGAAGAAAAAGCGGCGAAGACAGCCGTGAAGCTGATCTTCCCACTGGTGCTGTTCATCTTCCCGGCGATCTTCGTGGTGTTGGTCGGCCCCGCGGCGATCCTCATCCAGAAGAACCTGCTGGACAAGATGGGTTGATTTGTCGCGGGCAGGATGCCCCGCCTAACTCATGGAGGAATTGCGATGGTGAAGTTCGTTCGCGCCGCGGCTTTCGCGGCCTTGATCGTGGGCGGGGCGGCGTCGATCGGTTGCCACGCCGTCCAAGACCGCCCCGGCGTCCAGAGCCGGTACAGCAAAATCGTCGATCCGTGCCAGCAAGAACGCTACAGTGCGAGCGCCCGCGACAACGTGCTCCAGCCGTTCGACGCGATGGCCAACAACGCCAACAACCTCGACGTGACCCTGTGGAATCACCACTTCGAGGCGGGCAAAGACACGCTGAATTCGTCCGGAATGGTCAAGATCGACCAGATCGCCCGACGCTTGCCGGCCCCATCGAGCAAAGTTTGGATCCAAACGGCCCGCGATTTGGCCTACGACGCGGCCAACCCGCAGAAGCTCGTCAACGCCCGGGCCGACCTCGACGTGAAACGTAGCCAAGCGGTGCTGGCCTACTTGGCGGCCCAACCGAACGGCCAAGCGATGCACTACGAAGTGCAAGCGCACGATGCGGTCGACCCGGCGATGCCGGCCCAAGGCCCGACGAACGCCTACCGCGGCTTGGCCGCCCAGTACGGCAGCTCGGCCGGCGGCGTCGGCGGCGGTGCGGGCCAAGCGGGCGCCGGCGGCGGCATCGCACCGGGCACCCCGGTGGCTGGCGGTGCCACGGGCGGTAACAACACGCCTCGCTAACTCGGCGGCGAAGTATCAGGCTTCGACGGAGTGCGAGTGCACTCCGTTTTTTCGTTTTCGCTTTGCATTCGGGAGTTCACCATGATTCGCAACGGCCTCGTCGGACTTCTTTTCGTCCTATTGCTGGCCGGCCCCGCCGATGCCGCGAGCTATTACAACGGCTTCGTCGACCATTGGAAGACTTCGTTCGGCAAGCAAAATACCATCGTGGTGGGTGTGTTGATTGCAGGGGCCATCGGTATCTTCGTCATCACCCGCGGGCGGAAACGCTGATTCGTATCAACGAGTTCCGGATCGCGTTGCGGCGGGAATGTGAAGTTCCCGTAGGTCACGCTCCGCGTGTCGTGGGTGTCATGCTGAGCGTGACCAACGAAGAATGAACAGTCGTTCCACTCGCGCTAGGCGCAACTTCCATTTCCTACGCATATCGCGCAACTGTGAACTAGGGTTAACGCGCACCGTCGCTTCCTCGTTTGGATTTCCCCATGGCATTGCTGTCTCACCCCGTGGTCGATTGGGACACCAACCCGGCCCCCGAAGCCCCGATCACCCCGGAGTCGATCAAGGAATCGGGCCTGACTTCCGCATTCCTCGCCGACATGCTCGTCCGGACGATCTACACGCGCGGCCCGCAGATCGGCCGCGATCTCGCGCAAGTTCTCTGCCTGCCGTTCAAAATCATCCGCGACCCGCTCAAGCATTTAAAGGCTGAGAAACACATACAAGTGGACGGCGGCGACCTCGTCGGCGAAGTCAGCTACCGGTACAGCCTGACCGACCGCGGCCGGGCCCACGCCCAAGACCTGATGAAGCAGTGCGCGTACGTCGGCCCCGCCCCGGTGCCGCTCGACGATTACGTCGAACAGTGCTACCGCCAAACCGTGACCGGCTTGAGCTGCTATCCGGAGGTGCTCCGGGCGCCGTTCCGCCACCTAGTCATCAAAGACGACCTCTTCAACGCCATCGGGCCGGCGATCATCAGCGGGCGCTCGGTATTCATTTACGGCCCCCCCGGCAACGGGAAGACGGCCATTGCCCGCTCCATCGGCGAGTACATGAACTCCGTGGGCGGCTCGATTTACATCCCCCACGCGTTCATCGCCGACGGTAACGTCGTGACGGTGTACGATCCGTCGCTGCACACGATCGACGACACCCCCGGCGAATTCGGCGACGACGGGGACGCCGTCGTCCGGCGGTTGCTCAGCGACGGTTCCCACGACCAGCGCTGGCTGAAAATCCGCCGGCCGGTCATCGTCGTCGGCGGCGAACTCACCCTGAACATGCTCGACCTGCGATTCAACTCCGACGCCAACTTCTATCAGGCGCCGATCCACTTCAAGGCGAATGGAGGCGTCTTTCTCATCGACGACTTCGGCCGGCAGATCGTCAGCCCGAAAGAATTGCTCAACCGCTGGATTTTGCCGCTCGAAGACCGCCACGACTTCCTCACGGTGTCGAACGGGAAGAAATTCCAAGTGCCCTTCGAGCAGCTCATCATCTTCAGCACGAACTTGGATCCGAAGGATCTCGTGGACGACGCCTTCCTCCGGCGGATCCGGCACAAGGTCTGCATCACCGCCCCGGACCGCGACGTCTACGAAAAGATCTTCGGCTCGGTCTGCAAGCGCTTGGACATGAACTACAACGCCGACGCCGTGGAGTACCTGTTCGAGCGCTATTACAATCGCGGCCGGACGCCCCGCGCCAGTGATTGTCGGGATTTATTGGAAACGGTTCAGTCGATCTGCCGATATAGACGGCAACCCGTGCATTTGACGCGCGACCTGATGGTCGAAGCCTCGGCGAGCTTCATCGCGGAATTCAAATAGACGAGTCGAACTACGAAAGAGGGATGACCCATGGACGGGCGCCTGCTGCGATTGGTACTATTGGCGGGATTGACGTGCGGGGCGGTCGGCTGCCGCACGGCCAAAGATCAAAAACTGCCCGCTGGGACCTTGCCGAAATCGGGCGAGCACGCGGGTTGGATGAGCCGGGGGAACGCGCAGAAATTCGGCCCGCCGAAAGAGGAAGTCGTCGAGCGGGCCCCGCGGGGTAAGCCGGGGCAAGCCTTGAAGCCGGAGACGGAAGCGGCCTTCGCGGATACCGAAGTGGAAGCGGCGTTCAGCGAAGGTCGCACGGCCGTCGAGAGCGATAGCCTAGTCGATTCCGCCCGGCAGCGCTATCAGAAGGCGCTCAAAGCCGATCCGAAGAACGTTGCGGCTCTGGCCGGATTGGCCCGGCTCTATTCGAAGATCGGCGATCGCGAACGGGCCGCGCAAATCTACACCGAAGCTTTGAAGCTCAATCCGAAGAACCACGAACTCGCCTTCAAGATGGCGGGCATGTACGCCAAGGGCGAGGAGTGGCAGCCGGCCTGCGACGCTTGCAAAATCGCCATCACCATCGACCCGGAAAACCGGACGTACCATAAGACGCTCGGCTACTGCGCGGCTCGGGCCGGCCAGTGGGATGTGGCCTTCGAAGCGCTGATGCGGATCATGCCGGAACCGGAAGCCCGCTACTTCTTGGGGCGGGTGCTGATCGACGCGGACCGTGTGCCGGAAGGTCGGCAGCAGCTCGACATGGCCTTGCGGAAAGACCCGCAGCACGCGGCGTCGGCCGAATTGCTCGCCGAGCTCGACGCCCCGATGACGCCGCCGACTGTCATCCCGCAACCGGCCCCGATCCACCAAGCCGGCTTCCGGTAATCACTTCGCGCCGGCGAGGGGGATCATGGGGAATAGCCCTACGGTCCCATCCGCATTCGCTTGGAGCAATCGACCGGCGCCGAACCGAATCGCGGGCACATCCACAATGGGGCGGTCCGATTCCGTCTCTTCGAGGGCGTTGCCCGTCTTCAGACTCAGCGCTTGCAGCAGGCCCGATTGATAAGCGACGAGCACGCGATCTTTCTCCGCTTGCCAGCCGAGCAGCTCGCCACTCTCCGGCAACGGCGGCCGGGCGACCCATTCCGGCGCGTCCGCCGTCGAATTGAGACAAACGAGCGATTCCCGCTTGATCGAATAGACCAACCGAGGGCCATCGGGGCCTTCGATCGCCGTGAACTGCTGCGTGGCCGCACCTTCCGGGATCGGTCCTTTCGCGCTCCCCTTCCACGTGCGAATCGGTTCCCGCAATGGTTTGGCTCGGTCGAATAAGCAGATTCCCCCGGCGTCGTTTCCCGTGACCAGCAAGTTCGTCTCGCCGCTGGCGAAACCGAGCGCGGGCAGGCCGAGTTTGCCACGGCCATCCCATGGTCCGGCCACCCGCGCGGCCTCGTCTTTGTCGCTCGGCCAAGTGAACTGGCTCACTTCCGAATTGCCATCCGTCGCGAAGTAAGCGTCCGGCCCGGCCGGCGACAAGTAGCAAGTGGTCGGCGCTTTGACGGTCGCGCCGCGCCAGACGCTCCCTTTCTTCAAGGCTTTGTCGGCGATGTCGATGCGGTAGAGGTAGCCGTTGGCCAACGGCACGAGCAACCGCGAGCCGAACGCGAGCGCCGCCCCGGCGGGTTGGTCGAGCAGTGACACCGCGGTGGCACCGGCGATCTTGCCCTCGGTGAACTTCTGCAATTTCAGCTTCGTCCCTTCGCTGCTCGATTCCAAGAGCATCGTCCAAACGTCTTTGCCGTCGGCGGAGACCGCGACGCGGGCCGAGGCACTCGAGCGATCCGCGGGAGGCACGACCGTCTGGATTTGCAATTCGGGATCTTGGTCCGCCTTCGCGGCGTCGCGGATCCGATGGACGCCGGCGAACGCGTCGACGAGCAAATACTCCTTGTTCGGCAGGGGAATCGGCGGGTGCACGGCCGCGGCCCCGAGCTGCCGCTCCCACGCCGGGAACCCGGTCTCGAGGTCGAACGCCATCATCCGCACGGCGCCGCCGGCGCTCGGGCGGTACGTGACGTAGGCGCGATTCAGCGCGGTGCGGACCTGCGAACGGGCGAGCGGCTCGCCGAGTGTCCGCGCTTCGCCGCGCGCCTCCAGTCGGTAGCCTTTCACGCCGTCGATGGCGACCCGCAACCGGACGAGTTTATTACCGAAGAGCACCCAGATCGAGTCTTCGTCTTGGGCGATGACCTGCGACCGGCACACTTGATCTTGTTCCTTCGTCGGCGCTTGGCCGGGCAGCGTGAACAATCCTTTGTCGTTGTTGCCCGATTGATTCACCCCGAAGGCGATGAACGCCCCGGCATCGGTGCTGACGCTCAGCCGTTCGCCATCGGACAGCGGCGCGAACCAGCACCAACCGTCGACGCGCGTCTCCGCTGTGGAATCGAGTTTCGTGTCCCCTTCGTTCAGGGGTTTGCTCAACTGCTCGATCGTCGGCAGCGGGAAGCTGCGGATCTTCATCGCGGCGGGGCCGTCCCCTTCGCACAGGGTCAACCGCGCGGGGGCGTCGGCGTCGCCGCCGCTGGTCAGGATCGGTTCGACGCGGAGGGAATCCTTTGGATGGTCGGTGGCGAAGCTCCGCACGCACGTCAGCGGTTCGCGGCGGTTGTCGGGGTCAATGCGGCCCCACTCCAGAACGAAGACGCGCCGGGCGTCGCCGGGGACGACGAGGAAACCGTGGTCGGCCCGCACGCCGGGCAGCACGGCGACGCCTCCGCCGATCGGTTGTCGCAGCGCCAGAGTCCCGTAGTGTTCGCCCGTGACGACATCGAGGTGGACGACGGTGCCGAGGGAATCTTGCAGCGGCACGAAGAGCTGGTTGCCGATGAGCGCGGGTTGCCCCAAGCAAGGGTAGGGCAGAGTTTGATGCCAGATGGCCTCGCCGCTGCGCGTCCGGCGGGCCGTGATCGCCGGCTTGCCATCGAGCGTGGACGGCAGCAAAACCCAGTCGATGGCCCCGTCCGCGAGCACGATCCGGAGTGGCAAGTCCATCGCCTTCGGATCCGCGTTTGCCGGGTGGAGCTTGCGGCCCCATAGCGGGTTGCCGGTGTGGGCGTCGAGTGCGTAGAAGACGCCGTGTGCCATGCCGAAGACGGCGT
Source organism: Gemmatales bacterium (assembly GCA_038247765.1). Classification (GTDB taxonomy): domain Bacteria; phylum Planctomycetota; class Planctomycetia; order Gemmatales; family Gemmataceae; genus JALHQU01. The sequence continues at coordinate 14,339 of JBBRUN010000054.1, forward strand.
CGTTCGTCGCCTCGGTGCCCGACTTGGCGTCGGGCGATCCCGCGATCGGCGGGGCGATGAACGCCAGCGCGGAACCTTCGGGCGCGGCGACCGCGGCGCGACGGTCGGGCGCGAACTTCACCTGCAAGCGCAAGTTCGTCCGGGCTTGAACTAGGATCTCCTTAGCTTCCGAATCTTCGATCAACCCGGATTTCTTCAGCGATTGTTCGAAGGCTTCGATCCGCGGATCGGACGGCTCAGACGCGAGGTTGCGATAGGGGGCCAGCACCGCGAGGCGCGCCCGCTCTTTGGCGACTTCGCCGGCCGTGGCGTCGAAATTCTCGCGGGCTTTCTCCGGCCCGAGTCCGCCGCTGCCCCGATAGCGTTCCAACTGCGGCAGCAGTTCGCGGCCCAGTTGAATCGATGCCTCGGCCGAGTCCAGTTCCGGTAGCTTCTTGCGATCCTTGCGGAACTCCTTGACGTGATCCCCGGCGTTGTCGTTGAAGACGTTGGCGAGCTTGTGCCCGGCCTGCACGATGTCGGTGCCGTAGCCGGTATCGGGCTGGGCCAACGGCGATTCCCCGAACTCGGTCAGAAACTCGCGCAGGGTTTGCAACGGGCCACTCGGGTTTTCCCGTGCGGCCACGGCGCCGATCGCGTTTTGGGCCGCGCTCAACCGGCTGAAAAACTCGTACTTCTTGGCGTTCTCGCTCTCGGGGTATTCCGCGTGCAGTTCTTCGTAGCGCTTCGCGGCCTCGCCGAATTTGCCATCGGTATAGAACTTCTCGGCTTCCCCCGCGAGCTTCGCTTCGGTGCGGCTCGCTTTGATGAACAGCAGCACGCCGATGGCGACCAACACGCCGAGCAAGCCGAGGCTCACGAGGGCGAGCGTCGCCTTGGGGAGGCCCTTGCGTTTCTTCCGCACTGTCACCGGGGTGTCATCGACCGGCTTGGGCTTCGGCTTCGGCACCGAGATCGGTTTCGGGGCGACCGGGAACGGGTCGGCCGCGGCGTCCCAAGCCACTTCGCGCGGGCCGGGCAGCGGCACGGCCACCGGCAATTTCACCGCCGGTAGAATCGGCGCGGCCTTCGTCGGCGGTGGCAAGCTGCGCGTCACGGGTACGATCTCGGCATCGTAGATCGCCTTCGCGACTTGCGCCGGCTCCAGCGGTGCGGGAAGCGGCCCAGCGGTATCCGGTTCGTCCGTGCGGACCTCGAAGATCTCGCGGCAGTCCGGGTTGGGGCAGCGCATCGACTTGCCGAGCAAATCCGGGCTGAGTTGGAATTGCGATTCGCAATGCGGACAACGAACGCCCAGCGTCACGGTCGGCTCCCGTCCGAGATGAATCCTACCCGCAGATTGTAATGAACGCGGCGATGGGTCGAAATGGGAAAGTACCCCGGCGAGCCGGCAGCTCACGCTGGCCGGCGCACCGGGGAAGCCGAATCTCATTCCGCATTCAAGCCCGAGACCATCTCTTGGAACTGCAGTGCCAACTTCTGCTTGATCTTGTTCAATTCCGCGATCTTCGCTTGGCGCTTCTCGATCTCGGTTTCCTGATCGTCGAACTTCTTCAGGTAGCGTTTGTAGATGTCCGACGATTTATCCGCTACGGCGAGGTTGCTGCGCATCCGGGCTTGGGCCTCGTTGATCACCTTGAGGGCCGCCTCTTCCTCGGCGATGGCGACGTCATTCAGCCGCGGGGCAGCCGTGGCTTCTTGCACTTTGGCGAGCGCGGCGAGCACGGCCGGAGAGGCCAAATTCATTTTCGCAATGCGCTTGAATTCGAAATCCGACAAACTCA
>JBBRUN010000055.1:0-16110 GCA_038247765.1 Gemmatales bacterium
ACCCTGCCCGGCGGGGCGATGGAGCTGCTCGAAAAGCTGAAGGGGAACATCACGCACGTTCACCTCATCGATAGCGACGGCACCCTGAACGAGCACAATACGAGCACGCACAATCCGTTCGGCACCGGGCACCTGAACTTCGACGAACTGATTCCGGCGATCCAAGCCGCCGGCGTGCCGAGCGACTGGTGGTGTGTCGATCTGTGCTTCTGGCCCAATGCCTGGGACGTGACGGCGCAGAGCAAGAAGTACCTCGATAAAATGCGAGAGAAATACGCTGCGGCGTGAAGGAGATTGCCATGATTGCGCTCGACCCGCCTGAGACCGTCGCCGATTTGCACGAACGCTTGGGGTTCGTGCCGCTGCATCGCATTCGCATGGACCCTGCTCCTGGCACTGCCACTGACAAGGACGTGGTGCGCCACTTGGACGGCGGCAACAAACGCTTGTACGAGTTGGTCGATGGCACTCTCGTGGAGAAAGCGGTGGGAACACGCGAATCGATCTTGGCCGTCGCAATTATCATCCGTTTGGGTCAGTTCGTCAAAGAACACAAACTAGGGCTGGTCTCGGGTGCGGACGGCCCTTTCCGAATGCTTTTGGGTAATGTTCGGTATCCCGACGTCAGCTTCGTTCCCCGGAGTGCATTCCCAGGCGGCAAGATACCGAAAGACGCAATCTGGTCCGTCGTCCCAGCACTCGCGATCGAAGTCCTCAGTGAGTCGAATACTCCGAAGGAAATCGACCGCAAACTCGGGGAGCTTTTCAACCTCGGTTGCCAGTGCTGCTGGGTGATCGACCCGGACGACCAAACGGCGAGAGTCTTCACCGAACCGAAAGTGTACACCGAACTCAAATCGGATGGCATTTTGCTGGGCGACCCGATGTTGCCCGGGTTCCGATTGCCCCTGTCGGAAATTTTCGGCACGTTCGACTTGTTCGAATAACGCACTCCAAATTTCGCGAACTTCAAGGACTGCTCTCCATGCCCCAGAAAAAACCCTTCCGCGTCGGCATGATCGGCTACGGCTTCATGGGCCGGGCCCATACGAACGCCTACAAGCAGGTCGGCCAGTTCTTCCCGTCCGACTACGAGGTGATCCTTCAAGTGGTCTGTGCACGCGATGCGGACAAGGCCCAAGCCTTCGCCGAGCAGTGGGGCTACGCGGGCATCGAGACCGACTGGAAGAAACTGATCGCCCGGCCGGACATCGACGCCGTCGACATCTGCGTGCCGAATAACTTGCACGCCGAGATTTCCATCGCCGCGGCCAAGGCCGGCAAGATGATCTTGTGCGAGAAACCGCTGGCGATGAACGCCGCCGAGGGGCGGACGATGGTCGAGGCCGTCGAGAAGGCCGGCGTCGCCAACATGGTCTGGTACAACTACCGTCGCATCCCCGCCGTAAGCTTGGCCAAGAAGCTCATCGACGAAGGCCGGCTCGGCAAGATCTTCCACTACCGGGCCAAGTTCCTCCAAGACTGGACGATCAAATCCGACCTTCCCCAAGGTGGCCAAGGGCTGTGGCGCTTGGACGCCGCCGCCGCCGGTGCCGGCGTTTCCGGAGATTTGCTGGCCCACTGCATCGACACTGCCCTCTGGTTCAACGGCAGCATGAGCAGCGTCTGCGCAATGACCGAAGTCTTCGTGAAGGAGCGTCCGCATACGTTGACCGGGAAGATGGAGCAAGTGACCATCGACGACGCTTGCATCTTCTTCGGGAAGTTCGCCAACGGCAGCTTGGCCAACTTCGAGAGCACCCGCTACGCCCGTGGCCACAAGGCGCAATACACGCTCGAAATCAACGGCGAGAATATGTCGCTGCTGTGGGATCTGCACGACCTCCACCGGTTGCAAATCTTCGATTACAAAGACGAAAGCGCGATCCGCGGTTGGAAAAGTATCCACGTGACGGACAACAGTCCTGATCACCCGTACATGGCCAACTGGTGGGTTCCGGGTCTGGCCATCGGCTATGACAGCAGCTTCACGCACCAGGTCGCGGACTTCCTCCAAGGGCTGAGCACCGGTAAGCCAGCTAGCCCCACGTTCCGCGATGCACTCGAAACGCAACTGGTGCTCGACGCCGTGCTAGAGTCGGCGAAGACGCACCAATGGAAGGATGTTGGTAAGGTATAATTTGGAAATTCACAGGAGGATCAAGCATGTCAACCGTGGCCACCAAGTCGATGACGGCGGATGAGTTTTTCCTGACGGAAGAGTTCGAAGACGGGAAATACGAACTCGTGAGAGGGGAGATCGAATTCATGCCTCCACCCGGATTTCGCCACGGCGAAGTGCAAACCAACATCGCCTTCATCATCAAGCTATTTTTGAAATCTCACCGTCTCGGTCGCGTGGTGACTGAAAGTGGAGCCATCACCGAACGCGATCCCGACTCCGTCCGCGGGCCCGATGTCAGTTTCTACAGCGCGGAGAGGCTTCCTTTCGGCGTCGAAGTCATCGCTTACCACGACCTGCCGCCCGATCTCTGCGTCGAAGTGAAATCGCCATCGGATACCAAATCCGGACTGCGGGCCAAAGCGCACGAGTACCTTACGGGCGGCGTCCAGTTGGTTTGGGTCGTCGATCCCGATGCTTGTACCGTGACGGTCTACGATAGCGTGCTGAAGTCGACAGTACTCGAATCGGCAGCGACGCTGACTGCCGAATCGGTGTTGCCCGGCTTTAGTTGCGCCGTCGCGGATTTCTTCACCGGGTGATCGAAAAAGTCGCCGATTGCCCGGTCGCTTCTTCGATTTCGACTCGCATCACTTCCGGCGTGTAGCCGTATTGCTTCTCCAACTCCGCGGTCAAGCGTCCGGCGAACCACTTCGCCAGCAGTTCCGTCGTCGTGTTTGCAATCGGTAGTGCGACGCAATCTTCCTTAGGGAAACTCCACGTCTTCGCACCGAACTTCACGATGTAATTCTCCCCGGCTTCGGCGACCGGCAGCAGCGGGTTCTCCATCGCCAGCAGCATGTGGTGGTCGAGTTCGTCCACAATCGATTGCGTCCGCCGCTTCATCGCGACGAAATCGAAGATGTAGTGATTCGCATCGAGCGGCCCTTCGACTTCCACCGCGACGCGATAGTTGTGCCCGTGCAGCCGTTCGCAATCGTCGCCGTTGTAAGTGATGAAATGCGCGCAACAGAAGAGGAAATAATCTTTGCTGACACGGAGGGAGTAACGTTCGGCGGGCATGGATCACAACCAATCGGGAACGGACCACGGGAATGGATCGGTCGGATTTAGCTTACCCTCCCGCAGCGCGACGAACAGGCACGCCGTCACGAGATCGGCGGTGGTGCCGGGGTTCAAGCGGTTGCCGTCGCTGCGGAGGTGGGCGTCGAGCAGAATCCCCGCGGCCCGGCCTGCGGGTGTCGCTAAGCCGCCGTATGACGCGATCGCCGCTGCGCGAATTTGAGTTTCGAGAGCGGTGATTCCGCCCCGCTTCCGCGCGATCAGGGTATCCGGGAATGCGGCGAGCCACTGCAATTGACACTCGATGATCGCCGCTTCGACGCAGCCGAACCTCTCGTAGGCACTCAGCAGCCGCGGGACGCCGAAGTCGAAGATGTCCGCGAAGCCGGTGACGTATTGCCGGGCGATGGCATCCCGTCCCGCCGCCAGAGCCATCGCATCGATGAAACTCACGGACGGTTCGTCCGCGACCGATTGGGCGGACGCGTCCCCGAGTCCGCCGGCCGACGCGATTCGGATCGCCTCGAACGCGAATTGGGCATCGCGGACCGAGAGCTTCACGAGCAGTTTCCGCAGGGCGGTGCGATCGCGGGTCTTCGCCAGTGGGACGAGCAGCAGGATGATTCCGAGATTCGTATTCGACGGCGTGACTTCGATTCGCCCACGCACGGCCCGCAAGATCGTCTCACCGACGCTGAGCGTCTTGGCCCCCCGAAGCGTTTCGGCGAGCGCATCCGCCGAACGGAGGAAGTCGTTGTGATCGAGGTCGTGGAAACTCGCATTCGGATGGACGTTGCCGACCTTGCGGGCAGTGACTTCCCAGATGCAAGCCGTGCGCGCGAACTCGGCGATGTCGGTCATATTGCCCTCTCCGCAATGAACCGGATGATCGCCGCGGCGACATCGATTCCGCACGTCGCCGCGAGAGCTTTCCAGCCCGGCACGGCGTTGACTTCAATGACGACCCAACGGCCCGACTCATCGCACAGCAGATCGACCCCGGCGAGCATCGCCCCCGTGGCCCGCGCGGCGGCGAGCGCCAACATCTGTTGCTCCGGTTGCAATTCGCATGGCTCTGTGGTTCCCCCTTGTGCGACGTTGGTGCGCCAATCGCCGTGGCCGTGGCGCTTCATGGTCGCGAGGACGCGCTCGCCGAGGACGAAGACGCGGAGATCCCAACCCGGATGATTCACGAACTCCTGCAAATACAGCACTCCGCCGATGTGCTCGATGGCGTGGAACGTCCGCCACGCGACTTCCGGATCGGTGAGGCGCACCATGCCGCGACCTTCGGAACCAAAGATTGGTTTGACGACAACATCGCCGCCGAGGTCGCCGAACGCGTGCATCGCGTCATTCGACGTCTGGGTGCAAATCGTTCTTGGCACCGGCAGTCCGGCTTCGCTGAGCCGGGCTGTCGTGAGGAATTTATCGACGCAGGTTTCGAGCGCCCGCGGCGGGTTGAACACCGGAATCGCGGCCGCGTGTAGGGTGTCCATGCGGAAGATGATCTGCTCGAGCGAACCCGCGGGCATGGTACGGACGATGAGCGCATCGAAGGGCGAACGCGTCGGAGGCACCTCGGCACAGAGCCTTCGGAAGTCAATCGGCTCTGCGGAGTGCCCGACTTCCGTCGCGGCGCGCAACAAATCTTGCACATGCCAGCCAGTGCCGCCGCAGAGGATTCCGAAACGCATGGACATATCTCGTAGGTCAGGCTCTGCGTGACGGGCAGCGTCACGCAGAGCGTGACCTACAAAAGCCTACGGAGCCATCGCTCACGCTCCGAAAAACGACTTCTTCAGTAGCCCCGCATCGGTGGCGCCGAACGTCCGCGCTCGACCCGTTTGCAAGTTCACGATTGTGACCTCCGCCGGGCTGAACAGCAGCGGGTCGATCTTGTAGAAGTCGCCGTAGCGGGCGAAGAGATCGGCGAAGAGTTCACCGTGATCCTTCGACGAACTCGACGGTACCTTCGGGCCGATCTCGTCGATGATCGCATCGTCGCATTTCACCCACAGCGTCACCCGGCCACCGTAAAGGATGGCGTCGTTCGTCCTGCCGATGGCGGCGAGTTCGTCTTTGGCCACCGGCGGCAGCGGCGCGACGCCGAATCCGCTGACGATTTGGTTCACGTCGAACTTGAGTTCATGCAGTTTGTGCAACGCCGTCTCGACGCTGCGCGCCACGACTTGGATCGTCCCCGCGAGGCTCGCCGCCGGGGCGACCAGCAGTGTCAACCGGGTGACAGCGGCCGGGAGTTTCTCGCGGATCGCGGCGATCACGTCCTCCGTCGGCAGTTTGCGGCTCTCGAGCACGCCGACGGCGACCGTGGAATCGTCCGATATTTTCAGGTGCTTGATGACATCTTCCCGCGCGGCGAGCGCCCGCATCGGCCCGGAACCCATGGCGAAAAACTTGCCCGCTTGCACCTGCCACCCGGCGTACTGCGAGCCCAAGCAGGCGAGTACCGGCGCGTCGGTCGTCACCGCGATGGTCGCGCCCATGTGACCGTTGATGAGTGAGACGTCGGCGAGATCGGCCAAGCAGATGCGGGCGAGTTGCAAGCCCGCCTGCAAACCGCCGGTCGCGGCGACGCCGCAATCGATGATGCGCGCACCGCCGACGGCGGAGACACCGACGCGGATCTCGTCGGCGAGGTCTTCCATCTCATCGGCGAGGGCATCGGCGCGTTCGTTCAAGCGGATCATCGCGGGGCACTCGCTCGGGCCAGTTCCATCAGTCGTTCGCGGCACTCGGGTTCAGTATCGGCGGACGCGAACAAAGTGACCACCGGTTGCCCCGCCGGAATGACCGAACCGAGCGTCGGGATGTCGGCGAAGTCCGGCCCGCGCCATGGGTGATCGGCGGGAACCGCGAAGGTGCGCTCCGCGTAGAGGATCGCCTTGCCGCAGATCCGGGTCGACCGCGGTCGATCTTTCAATTCCGGGTCTCCGAAAAACCATTCCGAAACGACGTGGCCGATCAACGCGACACCGAAGGCCCGTTCGTACAGTTCCACGGATGCGGTATAGCGCGGATTGACATCGAGAACCCGCACGCCGTTCCGTGTGCGGATGAAGTCGATCCCGGCCAATCCACGGACTCCCATTCGACGGAGCACCTCGCCAACGGAACTCAGTTCGACCGCGAGCCCGTCCTCCATCGGCAACGGCCCGATGTTGCCGCAATAGCGAAAGCGGGGGGCGTTCAACCACCGTTCACCCACGAGTTGTGAACAGACACCGATCAATTCCGCGGGCCATCGTTCAGAGCAGAGGAACAACGCGGAATGCGCGTCGCCGTCCAAGAATTCTTGGGCGTATTCGCGTTCGTCCAACGGTGAAGTCAAGTCGTCGATCCCGAATCCACCCGCGCCGCGGAGAAGCTTGCGCAGCCAACGACTCCCCGGAACGATGGGTTCTCGAAATCGCCTCATCGCCGGCATCGGCACGAACTCCGACAATTCGAACGGATCGCGCACCAGCTTCAGCACCTCCGGGCCAACGCCGAACAACTCCCGATTCCGCGAGATCGCGCGTACCACCTCCGGATAGTTCTCCAAGCCGCCCGTATACATCCACGGCCCCGGCGGCGCGCGCTCGGCGAGTGCGATGAATCCATGCGGGTACTCTTCCAGGGGGCATTGGAATACCGGCCCCATGGCCCGCGTGTCCTCGTCGGCGAAGAGGTCGATGACGACCGGTTGCCAGCCGGCGCGGACGGCGGACGCCGCGGCCGCGCGGCCGCTGGCGCCGACGATGAGCAAAGTGCGGGTCATTCGAGGACGGGTGTCGGCAGACCGAGCCGGCGCCGAATCGCCTGCAATTCTTTGGAACGGATGATGCGCAGGATGTCTTGGTAGTCGTCGGTCCAAGCGGGAATCTGCGGATTCAGCGGGATCGGCTGCCAAGGAAACTTCTCTTCTGATGACACGAACGCCGGGCCGAGTTCCTGTTCCGAGCCGGCGAGGACGATCCACGACGATTCGGTTTTGCCCGGGGCGGTATTGTCGCTGTCGGAGAAAATCCGGCACGCCAGCCCGTTCTTGTCGGCGATGGCCGCGACGATCGGCTCGAGCCGGAGGTAGCGGTTCGACACGTGCATGGCCAAAAGCCCTTTGTCCGTCAGGCGTTCGCGGTACATCTTCAGCGCTTCGACGGTCATCAAGTGCATCGGGATCGAATCCGAACTGAAGGCGTCGATGAGCAGGAGGTCGTACTTCGGGCCGCCGTGTTTTTCGAGCATCAAACGGGCGTCGCCCATGACGATGTCGACTTTTGCCCCGCGTTTCCGGGCGTCGGTGACGTACGTGAAACGCTTCCCGGCTTCGATCATATCCTTCACGGCGGGGTCGATTTCGTAGAAGGTCATCTCCTGCCCGGCGATGGCGTAGCCCGCTCCGGAGCCGGTGCCGAGGCCGACCATGCCGACCTTCGGTAGTCCTTTCCGCGCGAATGCTTCGCGGAAGATCGCCCCGACCGGGCCGGTGCGGTGGTAGTATGTCAACGGGTCGCCGCTGGGGTTCCACGCTTCTTTCGCGCCGAGCAGGGCTATGCTCTCCCACGGGGAAAAGACGCCGAGCGCGGCGAGGTCGTCGCGGAGCATCGGCAGCACCGAATACTCCTTCCCGGTATATTCGGAGGGCTTCGCGAAGTCGGTGCGCGTCAGCGGCACTTTGTACCGGCTCCGGAATTGCCGGCCGTGCAGGGTCGTGCCGTGCGACATCTCGCTGGCGTCGATGTGCAAGGCGGTGGCCGCGGCGAAGCCGCTGTACAGTTCGTTGCCGTAGGCGTCGCGGTGGGTCGGGTAGAAATACTCGTTCGGGTTCGCCAGCGATTCCATCGGGTACGTTTCGAGCCGCATGATGCCGAAGTAACTGCGGATCGTCTCGCGCTCGATCTGCGATTTCGGATCGTACCCCTTAGAGACCTCGCGGTACTGCGGGACAAACAGGATCGCGGCGACGCACAGCCCGAAGCGCAAAGGCCGGTCGATGAACAGGAAACAGAGCAGGCACGGCGGGGCGAAGATCGCGAAGAGAACGACCGTCTTGCCGGTCACGGACGTCACGCCCATCCGGGCGAGAATCGGTTGAAGGGCTTCAGCGACATTGCCGCAGGACGTGCGGAACCACGGGCCGAAATCGAAATCCCACCCGAAGGCCCGCACCGGTTCGGTGGCGTTGCCGGCCCAGTACAGCAAGCCGCACAACGAGATCATGATCAGCGGAATCAAGAAATCCAATAGCGGGGCGAAGACCGACTTCGGCGGCGCCGGATCCGCGGCCGGCTCCGGTTTCCCCTTGGCGATGAGCATGCAACCGATGGCGATGGCGATGGGGTATTCGTAGGCCTGCGAGAAAACGAACGGGGCGACGATGGCGTTGAACAGCCCCCCGAGGACGCCGCCGAACGAGATCCAGAGGAAGTAGTTCGTGAGGTATTTGGGGTCGGGCCGGTCGTGCGCGAGCTCGGTATGCATCAGCAGCGCCAGCATGAAGTAGGCGAAGAGGTGCAAGCCGAGCATTTGGAACGGCGAGATGATTTCGTATTTCGCCGACATGATGAAGATCAACAGCAGCACGGCGACGGGGGCGACGTTACCGAGGATCGGCCGGTACAACTTCGGCATGCGGGCGTAGGCGATGATGAACGTCAGCAGGTAGAGCGCTAGCGGGATGACCCAGAGCAGGGGGGCCGAGCCGATGTCGGTCGTCATGTGCGTGGTCACGCCGAGCATCAAGCTGGACGGTACGAACGCCCGGCCGAGCCAACGCAGCTTCTGCCCGAGTTTCGGTTCGGGCGCCGACGATTCCGCGTTGGCTTTCCCCAGCGGTCGCAGCGGGTTCATCGCGGCCCGGCCGCATTGAATCGACAACCCGATGAGGATCAAAAATCCCCCGGCCCAAAGCCACGTCTGCTGGACGGTGCGGAAAGTCGGCTCGGTGAAAAGCGGGTAGCCGAGTAGCGAGATCAAACTGCCGGCGTTGCTGGCGGCGTAGAGGAAGTACGGATCGCGTGCGCTCGGGTGGGCGGTGACGGTGAACCAGCGCTGCAGGAGTGGGGCGCTCGTCGAGACCGCCAGGAAGGGCAAGCCGATCGCGACCGCGAGCATGGCGATGACGGCGAAGAAGGGCAAGGCTCCCCCTTCGGGAGCGAGCGACTTCACGATCGGTACCGTCGAATTTTCGGCCGTGAGCAACCAGGCCACGAATAGCACGAGGCCCGCCGTGGCCAACACGCCGACGTGGATCGCGACTTGTTTCGAGACGCTCGGCAGTTTCGTCAGCCGGTGGGCGTACCAGTAGCCGAGCAACAGCAGGGCTTGGAAGAAGACCATGCAGGTGTTCCACACTGCCGGGTTGCCCCCGACGTGCGGTAGCACCATCTTCCCGACCATCGGCTGGACCATGAACAGCAGCGTCGCGCTCAGGAACATCGTCAGGGCGAACAGTGCGGGCACGATCCGGACTCCGGAGATGCGGGGAAACGAACCGACGCGATCACTCGTCCAAGCCGGAGCCGAAGCCATCGTCTTCGACAAGCGGTTTCGGCGCGGGCTTCGGTTTCTCGATGACTTTTGCCGCCTCGATCGGCTTCGGCGCGGGCTTCTCCGCCGGGGTCGATCTCGGCTTCGCAGGCGCTTTCGCAGCCGGTTTCTCGGCTTGGGTCGGCTTCGGTTTCACCGGCTCGCGCTTCGCCGGCGGGGCCTTCGCCGGGGCCGCGACTTCGGCCGGGGCGATCCGCTTCGGCGCGTACGACGGAATTTCGTCCAGGTCGTCGAGGTCGTCGATTTCTTCGATCAGCGACCTCCCTAAAGGCAAGCGGTCGTCATCGACTTCATCGAACCGCGACGGCGACTTCGACAGCGGGGCACGCTGTTGGGGAATCGGCTGCGGTTGCGAACGAACTTGCTGCGGTAGCGGTGGGCGAAGGTCGGGCTGGCGCGGGACCGGGATCGGCGGGGGCGGGGTCGCCGGGCGCGGGCCGCGGTCATTCCGCGACACCGGGGTCGCCCGTTCGAGCGGTGGCGACTGCGACAGCGGCTTCGGTGCGGGGAGCGCCAGCGGCACCGGGGGCGGCAGTTGCTGCACCGTCGGGGGCGGACCGTTGCGGCGGAGTTCGTCGCCGAAGCGGTTGACCACGTACGTCCCACTCGTCTTGTGCTTTTCGATTTCGATCAGGCCGTGCCGTTGGCCGTCTTCCAGCAGTTCGCTGAAGGTGCGGTAACCGTGGTACTCCTCGTTGAAGCTCGGCTTTTTGCGCTTCATCGTGTCTTTGACCATCGACGAAAAGATGACGTCTTTGTTCTCGCGCCGCAGGGCGATCAGCGAATCCATGAGCAGGTTGAAAACCTTCCGCTTGACCTCGGGGACTTGGGTCGCGCCGTTGAGCGGGAGGATGTCGGGCCGGTCGAGGTCTTCGTAATAGATGAACTCGTCGCAGTTGTCGCGGAGCAGGTTCGAGGTCGCTTCGACCAACCCGAGGCCGATGACGTGCTTGCCGAGTTCCTTCAACTTCGACACCAGCGGCGAGAAATCGCTGTCGCCGGACACGATGACGAACGTGTCGATGTGATCCTTCGAGTAAGCCAAATCGATGGCATCGACGACCAAGCGGATGTCGGCGGAGTTCTTGCCGGTCATCGAGCGCTTGGGGATTTCGATGAGTTCGATGGCCGCTTCGTGCAGCGAGCCGGCGTACGTGCCGAAGCGGCTCCAGTCGGCGTAGGCCTTCTTGGCGACGATCTTGCCTTTTTCCACGAGGCGTTCGAGCACCTTCTCGATTTGGAAGCGGTCGCGGCGACCGCCGAACCCGAGGGCGAGATTTTCGAAGTCCACGAACACGGCCAGCGTGCGCTCGCCGTCCCCGGCGCGGGTATGTTTCATATCGCAGTCGGCTCCGCCATGTCTCCGGGCGGCTCCCCGCCCATTCGGTCTCTGGTGTCATCATGCGGGGCGGACGCGAAACGACAACCGCGCCGGCTCCGACGAACCGCCCGAAGCCCCCGCGTCACTTCAAAAATTCGTATTTCCATCCCCAGACGGCTCGCTTCCCCGGCGCAATGTCGAGTTGAATGAACGGTTCCGGGCAGATGACCGTCTTGATTCCCCAGACGTTGTACCGGCTCGCCGGATGGTCTCCGGTCACGCGGACGCTCACGCCGCTGGGGAGGTGCTTCATCGTCACGCCGGCGGGCTTGCCCTCGAAACCGCCGAGTTCGTGGTAAATCTGGCCTTTCTCGAGGGTGTCGGTGAAGGTCAACGACTTTCCGCTCCACTTCGCCACGGGGTTCGAATCCTTTTCGATTTTGCTGTCCTTGGGTTCGAAGGGGAAATCGAGACGGTAGTTCTTGCCGACATGGTCGCCATTGACGTTGAAGAAATTGTGGTTGTAGCAGTCGGTGCCGATCGCTTTGTCACCGGTGTTCTCCAGCACGTGTTGGATGCGGAGCGTCGCACCGTCGAGCAGCAGGATTTTCGTGTATTTGTAGGCGTAGCCGAAATCGGTTTTGATCGTTTGGGCGAAGGAGATTTTTGCGTCGCTTTTCTCCGTCGTCCACTCCCCGGCCTTGGCGATTTTATAATTGTGGAAGAAGCGGTATTTGTCCTCTTTCTGCTTTTCCAGCTCGCCGACGCCGATTTTCAAGAACCGCTCGCCCACCTTGGCCTCCTTGTAATTCAAGGGGCTGCTGAACCCGGAGCCGAATTCTTCGCACGGCCCGACGATGTCGTCGTTGTTCTTCGGGTCGTGCTTGTCCTTCCAAGGGCCGAAAATCTTGTGCTTGCCGAAGTCGACGCCGAACACGCCCGACCAATCGAAGCGGGTTCCCCGATAGAATCCTGTCTCGGCATCGGGCAGGTAGACTTTCACCGTCAGCTCGTCCGACTTCAGCGTGTGCGCCGGATAGTCTTCGGCCCGCATCGCGGAGGTGGAAAGGGATATCACTGAGATGGCGATCCAGATTCGCAGCATGACGGAATTCCAAAGGGTGTGGGAGAGGTGAGCATTTAGCCAAAGAGTTCGCAAAAAACTCCAGAGAAGAACATACTGCCACAGAGTTCGCAGAGAATCTAGGAGAAGGAGTTCTTCAACTATCAGCCGCAATGGATCAGTAGCGGCATTTCCACTCTGCGATCTCTGTGGCGAATCCAGAAATGACACGGAGTATCGAAGAAGAACATTTAGCTACAGAGGACACAGAGTTGGGGGAGAAGGAGTTTTCCAGGAAGCGGCATTTCCACTCTGTGATCTCTGTGATTTCTGTAGCGAACCCAAGAACAACACGGATCGGGAGGTTAATCTATTCGTTCACTGAGTACACATGTATATAAGCTCCGGAATCGCATTGTCAAATCGAAATCGAGTATTTTTGCGGTGATGCCCGAACCGGAAGCGGGTGATCGGTGTCCCATCGGGGAAGCCCTCAAGTCGGGCCTCGTTTCGATCCGATAGACCCGGAGCGATTGACGGCCCCCCGGCGTCCGATAAGATGGTGAATTGATGGCCTGGTAGCCAAGTGGTAAGGCAACGGTTTGCAAAACCGTCATCCCCGGTTCAAATCCGGGCCAGGCCTTTGCTCTCGACCCCAGAACGCCTCGGCATTTCGTTCCCAACCGCGCGTTTTTCGGGCCAGGTGTGCTTGAGAACGCGGACCGATCACATCACCGTTTCCCCGGATTGATTACCCGTCTCCCCGACCTCGAGCATCCGCACCGTCACGTCCGGGTGCTGGATGTAGTGCAGCAAATGCTTCGGGAGATAACAGCGGATGACCACCATGCTGTCGCGGAACTCTTGGCGGAAGATTTCGGCGTGGGCGTTCAGATAGGCCAGCACTTTGCCGTTGCCGGCGTCCAGGGTGACCTCGGCGGCCAAGAAGTGCGACGACAGCGATTCGACCACAGTGTCGGTGAGTTCGCGAACCCCGACGCCGGTGGCGCCGCTGATGACGACCGCTTTTGGGTGCTGGGCCTTCAAGATGTCCAGCTGGGTCATGTCGGTGATGCGATCGACCTTGTTCAGCACGAGGATCGTCGGCTTGTCGGCGCAGGCGAGTTCTTTCAATACGCCATTCACCGCTTTGATGTGCTCTTCCGCGAGCGGGTTGCTGGCATCGACGACGTGCAGCAGCAGTCGGGCTTGGCGGGCTTCTTCGAGGGTCGCCTTGAAACTCGCCACGAGGTGGTGGGGCAACTCGCGGATGAAACCGACGGTGTCGCTGAGCAGCACGTGGCCGAAGTCGGGAATGCCCCAGCGGCGCGTGCGCGTGTCGAGCGTGCTGAACAGCTTGTTCTCGACATAGACCCCCGCTTCGGTGAGCCGGTTCATCAACCGCGACTTTCCGGCGTTGGTGTAGCCGACCAAACTCACGGTGAATTCTTCGGAGCGGCTCTTCACCTCGCGCTCTTTGCGGGACTGCACTTCGGCGATCTTGCGCTTCAAATCGCGAATGCGCGTGTCGGCGATGCGGCGGTCGACTTCGAGCTGCGTTTCCCCCGGCCCGCGCATGCCGATGCCGGCACCGCCCGCTTGCCGGGATAAGTGGCTCCACATGTTTTTCAGCCGCGGCAGGCTGTACTCGAGCTGGGCGAGTTCGACTTGCAACCGCGACTCCGGCGTCCGCGCCCGCGTGGCGAAGATGTCCAGAATCACCTCGGAGCGGTCGAGCACCTTGATGCCCATGGCCCGTTCGAGATTCCGCGCTTGGCCCGGTGACAAGTCGTTGTCGAAGATGATGACGTCGGCTTCCTTGGCTTCGGCGAGTTCCTTCAATTCGCCGAGTTTCCCGGAGCCGATGTACGTGCCGAGTTGAATTTCTTGCCGCTTCTGGGTGAGTTCCGCGACGACCTCGGCGCCGGCCGATTCGGCGAGGCCGCGGATTTCGTCGCAGGGGTCGTTGGACAACCACGGGCGACCGGGCAGCGAGATGGAAACGAGGATTGCCCGCTCGTGGCCGACGGACGCGTTCTCGCGTTCGGATTCAAACGTTTTGCCGATGGGAGAGTTCCTTGGAAGTTCGTGCGGTCGAAAGCATTTTACACATCGGGGTGCGGAAATCCGAAATCCGCATTCCCGAAATCGCGATGGCTCACTCCGTTGCTTCCACGGTGACCCGCAACGGCTCCGCACCTTTTTGCATCGCGGTCGGATCGGGTCCGCATCCGATCATCTGATCGGCTTTCAATTCCGCGACTTCCAACGCGCCGACCCAGACGACGCTCCGGCCCGTTTCGTGCGCGTCGATCATCAGATCGAAGCATTTCTCGACGGTGTACCCGAAGACTTTCCGCAACACCAGGATCACCCAATCCATGCCGGTGATGTCGTCGTTGTGCAGGATCACGGCGTACGGCGGCTGCCGGAGGGTGGCGGTGTCCGTATCGGTGTCGAGTTCGGGGAAAGCGGTGGGTGCGGCCATGGCGAATTCCGGGAGTCGGCGGCGCGGATGACATCGCATTCTAGCACCGGCGTCGTTCTGGTAGAACAGGGCTTTGCGGTGATCCTTCCCCCAACTTCGGAGGCGACCGATGACGATTCGAAAACGCAAGCTGGCCATCGGGGCCACGCTCATCCTCGCGGGCCTGAGTCTGTGCCTGACTTTTGGCATCGCCCCGATCGCACCATCGTCTTCGGCGACGCCGAGACGCTGCCGGCGTTCTTGAAAGTCGCCGGCCACCCGACTGGCCCGCTCCGCGACGCCGTGGTGGCGAACGTCGGCAAACCGATGATCGCCTGTGTCAACCTCAAGGAAATCGCCTTCCTCGGCGAAATCGAAGGGCAATTGCCGCCGGAAATCAAGCCGCTGTTGAAGGCCGAACGCCTCACGATAACGGCCGACATGGGCAAGCGGGTGAGCTTGAATGTGAACGTGACTTTCGCCAATCAACCGGACGCGAAAGCGGGCGACGATGCCCTCCGCAAAGCGGCCGACTTGGCCCGGGTTCAACTGAATGAACCGCGCGAAAAATTTGAAAGCGACCTCTTCGGTAAGAAACGCCCGGAAGCGAGCAAGATCGATGGGCTGGCCAATGCCGTCATCGCCTTTGGCGGGTTGGGGGCGATCAACACCCTCGACGAATTCTTGGCCGAACTCCCGTTCAAGCGGGACGGCTCGAACATCGGTGCGACGGTCGACCTGCCCGAGTGGGCGACGCCGTACATCGGCACGCTATTGGTCTCGGCGGGGGTCGCTCTGCCCGGCATCCAGAAAATGCGAAACGCGGCCTCCATCCAATAAAGCCAGAACAATTTGAAGCAAATCGCGCTGGCGATGCACAACTACCACGACACGTACGGCACCTTCCCGCCCGCCGCAATCCGCGACAAAAAGGGCAAGAAACTACTGAGCTGGCGCGTGGCGATCCTGCCGTTCATCGAACAAGACAACGTGTACAAACTCTTCAAACTCGACGAGCCGTGGGACAGCGAAGCCAACAAGAAGGCCGGTGCGGTGATGATCAAGATGTACATGGATCCGCGTTTGCCGAATACCAACGGGAACACGCACTACAAAGTCTTCGTCGGGAAAGAGACGCCGTTCGACTGGCTCCAAAGCAAGAAAATCAACGAGATCACCGACGGTACGTCGAACACGATCATGGTCATCGCGGCGGGTGAAGCCGTGCCGTGGGCGAAGCCGGACGACTTCGAATTCGACCCCGAGGAGGCATTGCCCGATCTGACGAAGCCGTTTCCGGAATTGCTGATGGCCTTCTGCGATGGCTCGGTCCGGAGGATCAACCCGAAGCTGAAAGACTTCGACAAGATCATGAAGGCTATCATCGGCTGCAGCGATGGAATCGTGACGCCGGACTTCGAGTGAACCCGGCGAGCCGGCGGCGGGGGGCCGCCGGGTCGGTTGAAACCCAAAAACAACCACCGCGGAACCCCCCCGCGCGC
>JBBRUN010000056.1:0-16075 GCA_038247765.1 Gemmatales bacterium
AACTCGCTGCTGCCGCAGTTCGATTCCGGCATCAGCACGCTCTTCCGCGACCTGAGCGAACGCGGCCTGCTCGATACGACGCTGGTCGTCGTCACCGGCGAATTCGGCCGGACGCCGCGGATCAACAAAAACGCCGGCCGCGATCACTGGGGCCCGTCGTTCACGGTGATGCTCGGCGGCGGCGGGCTGAAAAACGGCGTGATCGTCGGCGCATCCGATGCCCGCGCCGAAAAGCCGGCCACCGACCCGTACGGCCCGGAAGACTTGGCCGCGACGATTTACACGCGCATGGGAATCGACCCGAAGGACGAATTCCGCACGCCCGACGGCCGACCGCTGGCCATCGTCAACAACGGGAAATTGATCAAAGAATTGGTGTGATCCGGCGAGCCGGCAAGCCAATGGAGAAACTCATGACTCGCGACCTCCTCCTCACCTCCATCGCTCTGCTCGCCATGCTCGATTCGGCGAGCGCCGCGCCGCCCGTTGCCAGCTTCCTCTACCCGGCCGGAGGGCAGCGCGGCACCAAGGTGCCGGTGCGCGTCGGCGGGTTGTTTGTCCATGATTCTTGCAACTTCTCGCTCGATGGCCCCGGCGTCACGGCGTCGCCGAATATCAAGAAGACCGACCGCATCTGGTTCGAAGGGCCAGTGCTCGCCATGCCCGAATCCCAGCAGCCGGAGGACTACCCGGTCGATCTGCTCGGTTCGGTGACCGTCGATGCGACGGCCCAACTCGGTGCGCGGAAGGGCCATCTGTGGACTTCCCAAGGAGTCGCCACGGGGCCGGTCTTCGTCGTCGGCGAACTACCCGAAGTCGTAGAGCGCGAAATCGAGGGCGACCCGATTCCCGAGAAACTCGCGGCGATGCCCGTCACGGTCAACGGCCGGATTTTCCCGCGCGAAGACACCGACCTTTGGGAAGTGTCACTGAAGCGAGGGCAAACGCTCTCGGCCTTGGCCACGACCATCGGCATCCGTTCACCACTGCGGGCGAAGCTCGAAATCCTCGACGCCGACGGGACGGTTCTCGCGGAGGCGTCGCCGCGGACCGCCATCGGGTTCGATAGCTCCACCAAGTTTACGGCGCCGGCCTATGGCGTTTACCGCGTTCGCATCGCGGATGCTCGCGGCCACGGCGGCCCGGCCTTCGTTTACCGGCTCACGTTGACGACGACTCCGGTCGCCGAGTCGGTCTTCCCCATCGGCGGCCAGCGCGGCTTCAAGATCGATGTCGAACTGGCCGGTCAGAAAGTCCCCGTCGCCATCCCGGCGGATGCGCCCGCGAGCTGGCCGTTGAACTTCGGCAATCAACGCATCCCGCTCGATGTCGATGATTGGCCCGAGTTCACCGATGCCGCGAAGCCCGTGACCGCTCCGGCGATATTGAACGGCCGCATCGAGAAGAACGGCACGGCGACGTGGCAAGTGAAATTCCTAACCTCGAAGAAGTACGAGATCGAACTCCGGGCCAAGAAACTCGGCTCACCGCTGTGCGGGACACTCGTCGTGTTGAATCCGCAAGGCGTGGAAGTCGCGAAACAAACCGGTGCCGACCTCGAAAGCGATCCGTCGATCGCACTGAACCCGAATGCCGACGGCATCTACACGATCCGCGTGAGCGACCGCTTCCGCAATCGCGGCGGACCCGAGTTCGGCTACCGGCTCCGTATCCGCGAAGCCCGTGTGGCGGTGCCCGATTTCCGAATGGCATTCGCGGTCGATTCGCTCAACGTCCCGCGCGGCGGCATCGCGAAATTGAAACTGACCGCCGAACGCCTCGGCGGTTTCACCGGCATCATCGACATCGCCTTCACCGGATTGCCCGCCGGCGTCATTGCTCCGAAGGCCCTGCTCGGAATCGGGCAAGCGACCGTAGAAGTTCCCCTCTCCGCCGAGGTGCTGGCGGTCGTGCGGGTGGGCCGCGTCACCGTCACCGGAACCGCGACCATCGCGGACAAGCCGGTGTCACACGCCGCCAGTTTCGGCGACAGCCACACTCTGCTCGTGGCCGTCGCGGTGCCGACGCCCTTCACCTACGAAGGCGAATTCACGAGCGCCACCGCCCCGCGCGGCCAGCCGTACGGGCGCAAGTTCAAACTCGTCCGCAACGGATTCGCCGGCCCGATTACGGTGGGCCTTGCCGACCGGCAGTTTCGCCACCTGCAAGGCGTCACGGGGCCGACCATCGTCGTTCAGCCGGATCAAATCGAGTTCGGCTACGCGGCCGACCTGCCGGCGTGGATCGAGATGGGTCGCACCTGCCGGGTGTGCATCGCCGCGGTGGGCACCGTGAAAGATCCCGATGGCACCGAGCACAAAGTCTCGTTCACGTCGAACGAGCAGAACTACCAGTTGATCGTCGTGCCCGAACCGGGCCGGTTGGGCCTCGACCTCGCCAAGTCGGCCCTCGCCGTGGCGCCCGGCGAGACCGTGCGAATCCCGGTGCGGATCTCGCGCGCCAAGGGATTGACCGGCGACGTGAAAGTGGAATTGGTGATGCCCTCCCACTGGTGCGGCGTGGCGGTCGACGCGATCACGATTCCGAAAGATCGCGATACGGGCGAGTTGACCTTGAAGCTCGGCGCCGGCGAAATCGGGCCCTTCAATGCCCCCGCCTCGGTGAAGGCGACCAGCGGAACCGTCGTCGCCGAGGCGAAGTTGGAACTGCTGAAGCGGTAGCGGGCGTCGTAGAATACGCCCGTCGGATTCGAAGCTGCACCCACCGTCCCCCCGCCCCGGAGCGTCCCCGATGTCTCGCTTACTCTCCCTCCTCGCCGCGTTCGCCTTCGCGGCGACTTCCCTCGCCGCCGACCCCTGGCTGACCATCCCCGGCGGCGAAGGCCCAGGCAAAGGCAAGAAGATCGTCCTCATTTCGGGGGACGAAGAATACCGCTCCGAAGAAGTGATGCCGCAACTCGGGAAGATCCTCGCCACGCACCACGGCTTCGATTGCACCGTCCTCTTCGCCATCGACCCAGCCGACGGCGCGATCCAGCCGAACGTAAAAAACAACATCCCCGGACTGGAAAAGTTGAAAGACGCCGACCTGATGATCCTGTTCACGCGCTTCCGCGATTTGCCCGACGACCAGATGAAGCATGTTGTCGAATACGTCGAATCGGGCAAGCCGATCATCGGCCTGCGAACCGCGACGCACGCCTTCGCCCTGAGCGCCAACAAGAAGTATTCTCGCTACGATTGGGGCAACAAAGACAAACAATATTCCGGCGGCTTCGGCCGGCAGGTGCTCGGCGAAACCTGGGTCGCCCACCACGGCAGCCACGGCAAAGAAGGCACGCGCGGCATCGTCGCCAAAGGCGAGGACAAGAACCCGATCTTCAAAGGAATCGATGCCGGCACCATCTTCGGCACGACCGACGTTTACACCGCGAAGCCGCCGGCCGACTGCCAAATTCTCGTGCTCGGCGAAGTGACCGAAACGCTGAAGCCCGATTCGAAGGCCGTGGCCGGCAAGAAGAACGAGCCGATGATGCCGATCGCATGGACGCGGAACTACAAGACCGAGACCGGCAAGACGGCGAAAATCTTCACCACGACGATGGGCTGCGCCGACGACCTCAGTCACGAAGGCACCCGCCGGATGCTCGTCAACGCCAGTTACTCGGTGCTCGGGATGGAAGAGAAGATCGCGGACAAGTCGAAGGTCGATTTGGTGGGCGAATACAAACCGACCCCCTTCGGCACCAAGAAGAACGATCAGTGGAAACCGGGGACGAAGCCGGAAGACTTGGCGAAGTAATTTCTCTCCGAGCGGTGGGCGTAAGCCCTCCGAGGAATTGAAGTTGCTCGCCGTTGAATTCCACGGAGGGCTTACGCCCACCGCTCGGGTTCACTTCGATAAATCCACCGCCAGCCTTTGGAATTCCTTGCGGAACTCGGACGCATCCCCATTGGGGATGCCGGTTCGTTGGATCATGAGGATGTAGAAGGCCCGCTTCTTCGGGTCGATCCAACCTTGGGTGCCGAAGGCGCCGCCGTGCCCGTAGCTGCCGGCGCTCAGCGTTTCGGTCGCGCCTTTCGGCTCCGCGACGACCTGCCAGCCGAAGCCCCAGCTCATGCCATCCACGAAGCCGGTCTTGATGGCGCCGGTTTGCGTCGTCGTCATCGCCTTCAGGCTCTTCTCGCTCAGCAATTCTTTGTCGCCGACTTTGCCGTTGTTCAGCATGAATCGGTACAGCTTCGCTTGATCGGCCGCGGTGGAATACAGGCCGCCGGCGGGCACGGGGTGCCTCGGGTTCGCCTTCACATCGAGCAGGCTATTCGGCGCCGCCACCAGCTTGCCGTCCTTGACTCCGTACGTGATGGCGGTGTTCTTCGCTTGCTCGGCGGTCGGGTAGAATGTCGAATCCTTCATGCCGAGCGGGTCGAAGATGCGCGTCTGTAGGAACTTCTCGAAGCTCATTCCGGACGCCACTTCTACGATGCGACCGAGGGTGTCGATGCCGGGGTTGTTGTAGCTCCACGTTTCACCCGGTTCGCCTACCAAGGGCACTTGCGACACGGCGATGGTCGCTTCCGACAGGTTGTAGTTCCGCTTGGTATACAGGTCGGCGAGACCCATCGGATACTGACCCAGACCCGAAGTGTGCGTCAGCAGGTCGCGCAGGGTAATGGGTCGCTTGGGCTTCTTCACCGTGGTCGAGTCCTTGCCTTTTTCCGCGATCAACAATTGCCCTTTGAACTCCGGCAAGTGCTTCTCCACCGCGTCTTCGACGCTCAGTTTGCCTTCGTCCTGCAGCATCATGATGGCGATGGCCGTGATCGGTTTCGTCATTGATGCGATGCGAAAGAGGGTCGATTTCTCCATCGGGGTTTTCTCGGCCAAGTTCGCTTGACCGACGGCCTCGTGATACTCCACGCCGTCTTTGGTACCGACGAGCAGCACCGCGCCGGAGAGTTCCCCGGCATCGACGAACTTTTGAAACCGGGCGGCGATGGGGTCTTTGTCTTGGGCCACTGCGAACGCGGGGACGAGCAGGATGGCGAGGCAAGCGAAGCGGAACATGATAGACCTCGGGAGAAGGGAGAGGTGCCTCAACCGGTGGCGACGGCGGGCGCGTGGCGGAACTGCGCGTGGCCGAAGACCTTCTTCCGATCCGCGCGAGACCACTCCGCGAACGGGATCGGCACCGGCTTCGGCGAGAGAGCGATTTCGTCCAAGATGCACGTCAAGAAGGTACACTTCGCGACGAGTTCGATCTGCACGAAGTCGCCGTCGGATTGAATCGGGAAGCGCTCGAGGAACGCTTTGCGGTAGACCTTGAACGCGGATGTCGGGTCGTCCAACGGGACGCCGTAAACGACCCACGCCCCCCAACTGCGGAGGTGTTCGCGCACGCCGTACCAACTCGGCAACGGGTCGAGTGGCAACCCGAGGGCGATCCGGCAGAAGCCGCGGACGAGCCGGCCGAGGTTCTTCCAAAACGGCGGCACCGGCACACCGGTGCGGCAACCGTTGACGATGTCGGGCTTGCGCATCACGAATTGATCGGTCGCCGGATCGGGGAACTCGGTTTCCACGTCGATGCGGGCGAGTAACTTCGCCAAGTCGGCTGGTGTGTACGGGTAGTCGGCGGCGCTCGTCGCCAACAGCGGGTGTTGCGCCTCCGGTAGCGCCGTCCGTAGGCAGGCCCCGAAACCGGTCGGCGCGGCGAGCTTCAGCACACGGGTATTCCGCACCCGTGTCGCTGCGGCTTCTGATCGCGCCGCGGTATCGTCTGTGCTGCCGTCGTCGACGATCAATATTTCCCAAGGCCGGCCGATGGCGTTGAGCGATTGCGTCCAAGTCGAAATCAAACCGTCGATAGTCCCGGCGAGATTCCGCACGGGGATCACGACGGTCACGGCTTCGCGGGTGTCGTCTGTCATGCGGTTCAGATTAGGAATTCCGGTTCACCGCCGCACGAAAAACCGGACGCGATCCGTCTTCGTGACCATCTTCCACGCCTCGGGTCGCGCTTCGAAGTAGTCCCCGTAGCCGGAGGGATTGCCCGTTAGGGCGAAGTCGAATCGGCCGTACTCGGCTTCCCAGCGGGCCATCGCTTCGGCGGTGCTAGTGGTCTCGGCGTTGACGAAATCGATGAGCCAATCGTCGCCGAAGACTTCGCAGCGGTCGTCCACAAACACCCGGTACCCAGGACAGTGGTACTCGATGAAGCCGCCGTAAATGTATTCGCAGAAGATCTTCTTCCCCGCGCCGGGCGACTTCGGTTCGTGCTTCTGCAACTCGTCGAGAGCTTCCGTCGGCCAACGAACGGGGTCGAGTCGAGCGCAGCCGGTGCCGACGAGCGGGACCGGAATCCGCGACGCTTGCAGGGCGAGCGCGATGGCGACGCACACGAGCGCCGCGATTGCGATTCCTCGCGCCGTGCCGTGGCACGGCGGTTTCGGTTCGTACACGTCGGGGCGTTTCTTCGCGAGCCAAACCGCGTAGCGGGTATGCGGCCAGAGGTCGATCAGGGCGACCATGCCGACGACGGCGAGGAGCGAGCCGTGACGGACGCGCAAGCAGGCTTGGATCAACCAGAAGATCGGGATCAGCCAAGCCACGCGCAGTTTGCCCGGCAGCGTCCCGGCCAGCGCGACCAAGTACAGAACACCGAAGGCGAGCATCGGCCACGATTGCGGGTCGGCGAAGTTCAGCCGGGAGTGTTCGACAATGATCTCGGGCAGCCTCGGCATGCCACTGTAGATGTAGATCCACGTGCGGAAGACGCCGTCGCCGTAGGGGGTGAGGAACGCCGTGAGGCCGCAGGCGATGCCGATGGCGGACACGCCGATGGCGGTGCGGGCCGTGCGGATCGGGCTGTTCCGACCGAGCGCCCAATACGCGAGCCAACCGGCGAAGGCGAGGGCGAGGGTCGTCAGGCCGCCGAGCATCCCGCCGTGGACGTTGGTCCAAACCCAATACAGGGGGACGAACCACGCGAGGTTGCGCAGTCCGATACTGCCCGATTCAAACGCTAGAATCGCCCGCATCGTGATCGCCATCGCGACCATCGTGAACAGGTGCGGTCGAACGTGGAAGTGCGTGCTCGCGGCGGCGACGGCCAAGAGCGTGACACCCACCGCAAAGATCGGGTGAAGGCCGGTGCGGATGAACTTTGCGGCGAGCCAAGCGAACAGGCCGGCGACGATGGCGGTCGCGCCGACCAAGAGCGAATCGAGCCCGCCGACGCGGTGGACGGCGGACATGCCCACTTCGCCGAGCCATTGGTACGGTACCCACGGGTCGCCGGCGCGGGTGAAGGTGAAGGGGTCGCGGTCGACGAATCCTTCGGCCAGGATTTTGTCGCCGACGGCGGTGTGCCAGAACATGCCGGGGTCTTGCAGGAAACGCGAGCCGACAGACAGCAGCGTGAGCCAAAAGACGACGAACAGCGCCGGGCCGGGCCAGAGGATTCTCATGCGGGCACCGGCGCGAGCGCGGAGGCTTGGGCGGGGAGCCGCAGGCCGAAGTAGGTTACCAATGTCAGCGGGGCGACCCAGGCGTAGGCGTACGACCAGACGCCGGCGGCGTTCATCGCCAGCATCGCGATGTTGGCCCCGGCGAAGATACCGAGCGCGAACCAACGGCGTTGGCCCGTCAGCGTGTTCGCCAGATGCCAGATTGGAATCAGCAGCAGCGGCAGGTCGAAGTGCCACGCTCCGTACGGGGCGGTCGCAAAGGAGACGAGCAGTATCGGCGGGATCTGCTCGGCCCAATGCCACGTTCGCCCGTGCTGCCGCCAATGCCTAATGAACCATGCCGTGCCCAGCAGCATCGGAACGAACTGCAACCAGAAGTGCCGTTCGCCGAAGGCCATACGCAGGAAGGTGCCGAGGGTGAGCGAGACCCACTGCGTCGGCGGATGATCGCGGTAGGCCGCGAAATAGTGCGACCACAAGTCCGGGTTGAAGGCCATCGGAATCAGGGTGAACAGCATGCCGCCGAGGATTCCCCCGAGGACGATCCGGTAGCGCCGATGCTGTAGTGCATCGAGTGCCACCGCGAGCCAGAGCAAGTAGGCGAGGTGCGGTTTGATGGCGAGCAACACCGCCACGACGCCGGCGAGCATCGGGTAACCGCGTTGCACGCAGACGACGAAAAGCGCCGCTCCGAGAACGAGCAAGCCCGCGATCTGCCCCGATTGCAGGAGGAAGAGCGTCGGCACGAAGGCGAAGGTCAGGGCGAGCCGATGCCAATTGGCGCCTCGTTCCCGAGCGGTGGGCGTAAGCCCTCCGAGTGAGCCGAACGCACCGCCGTTTCCAAGACTCGGAGGGCACACGCCCACCGCTCGGGAAGGTCGCAGCAGCCACCCCGCCGCGACCAAACAACCCGCCTGCAAGAACAGCCAAACGAACTGCCCCAACCGCGCCGGCAGCGCCCCGAGCGGCATCGCCACGCTCAGCGTCCAAGGCGGGTTCCACATCATGATCGCTTCGTCGGTATCCCGCCCGGCGGCTCGTTCCCACGGCAGCAGCAACTCCGGCGAATACGGATTCTGCCCGTGCAAGTTCAACCGGCCCGCGGCCCAATATTCGACGTAGTCGTCCGGCGGCCAAATGCTCGAATCGGCCAGCAGCGGTTGCAGCAGCCAACCGGCGCCGCAGAGCAGTGCGACGAGGGCGAATATCGAAATGAGCGAGCGCGGATTCATGCGGGCTGCACTCCGGAGCTCGTGCTCGTCCGCGGATTCAAACTCGCGCCGACGGCGAGATAGCCGATGGCGATGGCCGGGGCGAACCACGGGTTCGTCATCGAGTTTTCTTTCGACAGCGTCAGCAGTGCGAGCAGGTTCAACGTGCTGAAGGCAATGCCGAAGCGGATGGCCAGTGCCCGGTGGGGAATTAGCCACGCGGCCGCCTGCACGACCGGGATCAGCAGCACGACGAGGTCGAAACCCCACGCGCCGTAGGGCGCCGCGAGCAACGACACAATTATGACCCGAGGCAGTTCCGTCGTCCAATTCCACGATGCCCGCCGGCGGTGCCAGTGGATCGCCATCACCGGCAACACCGCCAAAAGCGGCAGGAACATCGCGCGGAAGGGTTCCCCCGGCAGCGCTTGGCGGATGGCGTACCCGAGCGTCGGGTGCACCCACTCGTGGATGGTATTGTGCGACGCCGCGGCGCCGGCGCCGGTCGCTTCGAGGTACTGCGTCCAGACGTCCGGGTTCCACGCCAGTGGGATCAAGGCACAGGCGGCGAGGCTCAAACCTCCGGCGAGGATCGTCCGCCGGTAGTGGCTCTTGTGGATCGCTTCCAAGACCAGCAGCATGGCGAAGGGGACGAACAAGTGCGGCTTGATCGCCGTGAACGCCGCGAAGCACCCGGCCAGTGCATAACGCTGATTCCGCGCGGCCCACAAGAAGCCGGTCAGCCCGAGTACCAACAATCCGGAGATTTGCCCGAGCAGAAATAAAAACAGCGTCGGGGCGAACCCGAGGGCCAAGGCGAAAGCGAGCCACTGGCGTTCGCTCGGCCCGGCGAAGATTCGCCACAGCAGCCACGCCGAACCGACCACCGCCGCGAAATTCAGCGAGAACCAGAGCAATTGCCCGAGCCGCCAGTGGATCGCCCCCAACGGCAGGGCCAACGGGAGCGTCCAAGGCGGGTTCCACATCATCACCGGGTCGGCCCAATTCGTGCCGATGTCCTGCTGCAGCGGATACAGTACGCGGCCGTCGTACGGGTTTTGCCCAGCCAGCGTCGCCCGCCCGGCGCTTTGGTACTGCATGTAATCGAAGGGCCGCAGCACGGCGGCATCGCCGAAGTGCGGGGCGAACAGCAGACCGAGCGCCGCGAGGGCGAGAAGGAGTGCCAGTACGAGCAATGCGGTGCGGCGCGTCATGCCAAACCCTAGAGCGCAGACCGCCGCCGGGCGAATTTTCTTCCGTTCGTAGAATGGCCCCTCTCCCACTCCGGTGACCCATGAGCGAAGCCAGCGCCCCGCCCGAGCCGACCTTTTCCGTGCGCCCCGTCTGGGGCGCGGCGATCGCGTATGTGCTGAATTTGACGGTCGTCCTAGGCTTTCAAGCCTTCTTGCTCAGCCCGTCCGTCGAGGGGGAGTACTACCGCGCCGCGCAGCTCGGCTCACTCGCCGGGATCGGGTTCGGAGCGTTCCTCTGGGGTTGGACGACTCGCTTCCGGACGACTGGTTTGGCGGCTTGGGCTTCGCCGTTGCTCGCCGTCGTCTCGGCGATGACCACCGCCAACGGCCCGACCTCGCCGACGCTCGGCGCATTCGTCGGATTCCTCTCGAACGTGGGCTTTCTCGCCCTGTTTTGGCACGTCGCTTCATTTCCATTCGGCGGCCTTCCCCTCGCGGTCAAACGACGTTTGGCCACGCCGAAATTCTTCGTGTTGCTCATCACGCTGATCGCCGCGGTTTTCTACAACCACTTCTCGGCGCATGTTCTCGAATACGATCCGGCCAGTTATGACTCCGCATGCCGATATGCGGCTCTAGCCGGCGCGATTCTGCTCGCCCTTTGGAGTTGGGCGACGCTGTACCGCGCCGCGACCGAAATTTTCTTCGAGATGCCGCTGACGGTGGCGTACGCCATCCGACGCGGCGGGCCGGGGCTGTACGAAATCCCGTCGGTCGGGCCGGTGCTGGTCATCGGCAACCACGCCTGCTGGTTCGATCCGCTCTTCGTGTCGAAAGCTCTGCCGCGACCGGGGACGCCGATGATGACGGCGAAGTTCTACTCGATCTGGTTCATCAAGCCGCTGCTGAAGTACGTCTTCCGCGTGATCGTCGTGCCAGAGTCGCCAATGCGCCGGGAAGCGCCGGAGCTCAAGCTCGCCATCGCGGCGCTCGACCGGGGGGAGTGCGTCATGCTCTTCCCCGAGGGCTACCTGCGCCGCAAAGAAGAAGTGCCGCTGCGCCGGTTCGGGCAGGGCGTCTGGCAGATTTTGAAAGATCGCCCCGAGACGCCGGTGGTCGCCTGTTGGGTCGAAGGGGGTTGGGGCGCGTGGTGTTCGTATTTCAACGGCCCGCCGACGAAAAACAAGCGGATGGACTTCCGCCGCAAGATGGTCGTCGGCATGTCGGTGGCGGAAACGGTGCCGGCGGAATTGTTGGCGGATCATTTGGCGACGCGGATTTATCTGATGAACCGCGTCCGCTCCGTGCGGGTGACGCTGGGTTTGCCCGACCTCCCCGCCGTGGAGTTGCCGGCACGCACCGAAGAGGAATAAACACCGTCATCCGCAATCTCGACCCAGTTTGAACCCTCGCCAGTTTACCCAATCGGTTCAACCCGCAACGGCGCATCGTCAACTTGGAAAAACCGACGCTTCGGATTGGAGTCGGCGCAAGATTGGCCTAACTTTCGGCGTCTACTTACCAGTGCGCATCGATCGCATCCCAGTCTCGGAGAAACCCGTGCTCATCAAACGCTTCGCCCTCGCTCTGCTTGTAACCGCGTCGCTGTTCAGCATGGTCGGCTGTCGGCACCGCTGCAACAGCGTCCGCGATTCCAACGCCGATTGCCTGCGCGATTGAGCAAACGAAAAAGCCACTGGCGATTGCTCGCAAGTGGCTTTTGAATGGAGGCGGCGGGGACGGGGCAGCCGCGATTCGAGTCGTGCGAAAACGCCTTTTTTTATAGGCATTTATTACGAGTCTGCTTTCGACGCACCCCTGCAACTACCGTCTTTTTCAGACCAAATTCAGACCAATCACCAACCCGCCAAAACGAAGCATGGAACCCGTCTTGCGAGACAGAGACAACGAGGACAAGCGTGATCTTTTCGAGATCCCGTGGTCCGGGCATTCTGCCGGCGGGTCGTGAATCTTGGCCTCATCTCTGACCTCGACTTCACGACCACATTCGATTCGACGGTGCCGGCCATCGCGAAAGACGCTTAGGGTGCCACCGAGGTGCGGCTCTGCGGAGAGGGCAGGCTGCGAAAGCAGATGCCGTTGACCGTGGAGT
Organism: Gemmatales bacterium; assembly: GCA_038247765.1. Lineage (GTDB taxonomy): Bacteria > Planctomycetota > Planctomycetia > Gemmatales > Gemmataceae > JALHQU01. The sequence continues at coordinate 11,948 of JBBRUN010000056.1, forward strand.
TGTTGGCGGAATTGCGAGAAGTTGCCGGCGAGTCGAACGGGAAGGGGGACGCCGCCATCGGGCCGATGAAATGAAGGGTGGTCACGGGCTTCTAGGCATCCCGGTTCCCGTCTTCAGCTACTCCAGCCTGGGACGGTGGTCTACCAAGGATGAACGGAAGATAAAGAAGGAATTCGGGTGCTGCAACGGCTTGCTGTCGCAGCCCGTGTGGTTTTATCCCTTTTGACCGAGAGCTTGTTGAGGGCCGTCGCCAGCCCCTCGACGTAGCGGCGATCATCGTCGCCGGGGGTCATCAGCTTGCTACGGCGACACGTTCCGGACCTCGACCAGCCGCCAACCCTTGCCGACCTTCGCCACCACACCGCCGATGTCCCACCCTGGTTTGCAGAGCGCCGTCACCTGCTTCGGGACTTGAATCGGGCCGATGACTGAGGAGCCGGTCAGCGGATCCAACCAGAGCTTGCCCGGCTCGATGCGGTCGATATAGAAGTGGTCCTCGATCTCGCCGCCATGCCTGACAGGCGCAGTCTCGTCGCAGTAGGCGTTGAGGATGTCGAGAACGGTTTGGGCGTTTGGCAAGTCTTTGGCGGCTTTTCCGGCTCGTTCCTGGACATCTTCCGTGTCCTCGATGTAGCCCTTCTCGGTCAGCCACTTCGCCAGTTTCTTCGTGACCGTGCCAGCGGCCTGCATCGTCTCCTTGCCGCACATCACCTTCCGAGGCATGAAGTAGCCGAGAAATTCGCTGTATCCAACCGTGGCGTCTTCCGGGCCGAACGTGCTGCAATAAGTGCCGCCCGCCTTGGTGATCTTGTCGTATTCGCCGTCATGACCGGGCCAGTAGCTCTCAAGGTACGATCCGTAAAGTTGGATGATGCTTTGATATTTCGAGTAGGTCTTGGCGCTGATTCGGCCTTTCTGGTCGGCCAGAATTTCTCGAACACCTGCGAGATGGGCTTGGTCGTTTCCATGATCGTCCCTCCGAGTGTTGATGGATTGAGAATATTGTTACGGTTGAAACCAGGGGTCGTCTTGGATGGCTTTCATGCACTTGTCCACGCAGATACCAGCAAAAAGCTCGACCCATTTGCCGGTGTGCCGCATGAACGACAGATTGAACTTGGCATCGCCGACGTATTCCATGCGAGCGAACTTCTCCTCGAATGTTGGCGCAATGGCGTTCGGGCCTGGGCAGGCATAGATGGAAGTGAAGTAGCACGTCGAGCCAATCCATTTGGCCTTGATGTCGGTGATGTAATTGAACTGGCAGCCTTCAGGCGGCGGCTTGACGTGCCTGGGCTTGAGGACTTTCTCGATGAGGTCGGTAGCATTTGTATCCACTTCATCCTTGACCGTGCCTGGGAGCGATGACTTGGGCTTCGTCACCGGGCCGGACATCCACGCTTTCCGTTGCTTCGCCATTGGTTTACTCCTTTTGTTTTCGCCTCTCGTTTCTGACGGGCAGCCTGACGGCCAAACACCGAGCATTCTATTGGAATGAGAAAGGCGGCAATCCCCGGCGGAGTCCCAAGTTGGCAATTGCTGCCGCCGCCGCCGATGCACCGTTTGGCAGTGCCATGCCTATCCGATCAGGCCCGGCAAGTGTGACGGCTTCGGCTCGGCGGCGGTCTGGCTGGTAAAACGCAAGCGGGAGGCATGGTGTTAAATGGGAGTCATCAGCAAGAAACTGGCATCTCGATTCCGCAAGGCCAAGAAACAGGTTGGTGATCTACGCCGACAGATGGTAGCGGACTTCGCCCAGGGCGACCCGCTGAACGGCGGCGCTCTCATCGCGTCCCAGTAAGAACTTGTGTTGTTGGTTTGACCCCGGCTTCGTGTAGCCGATGAACGCGAAGTAGCGACCGTCTTTGAGTTGTTTGAGTTCCTTCATGGCTCGCCCCCTTTGCTCGTACACGCCGTTCGAGTCGGTGTCTCGGAAAATCGAAGGGGGTGATCTGATTTCAGACCAATTTCAGACCAATTCAGATCAAAACCACGATGTGTTGTGAGGCCGAAATCGACGTAAACCCTACGAAAAAAGCCACTTGCGACTGCTCGCAAGTGGCTTGAAAGTGGAGGCGCCGGGAATCGAACCCGGGTCCCGTGGCACTTCGGTATCGGCTTCTACGTGTGTAGCTTGTTCAGGCTCGGGGCCTACCCTGCGGCCGCCCCGCGTTCGCTTCCCCCGACCCCAACAAGCAGGGTTCGGCGGTCGCTATCGAACAGGTGTTTAGCGAGAATCGCCTTCGAGGCGGATCGGGTTGCCCCGATCCTCAGATTCACGCGATCCTGATTTGGCGTCCAAACCGCTGCCCTCTCAGGCTAAGAGAGCGGGATGGGGCTGGTTAAGGTTTCCCTTAGGCAGCCAAAGCAACGTGCGTTTCAGCAGTTGAGTTTTTGATCGGCTATTAACGAGGCCAACCGATCAACCTCGACACGCCACGCGATACCTCAATCTACCCGGTCGATACCAGTTCGCCCCCGACGAAAAACATCTTACACTGCCGGTCAAGTTTGGGAAGCGGAACCACGATCCGTTTGCTATACTCACCAACCATCTTTCTCTACGAGAGTCTCCCGTGTTTACACTCCCGTTGTTGCTCGGTTCGCTCGCGCTGTCCGCCCCGGCCCCCGGTGAGGTCATCCTCCTATGGAATGGCAACGTTCCACTGGCGACCACCGAAAGCAAAATCGACAAGCCGCAAATGACCTTCTACAAGGCCGAGAAGGCGAACGGCGCGGCCGTGGTCATTTGCCCCGGCGGCGGTTACGGCGCCCTTGCAATAGATCACGAGGGAACTCAAGTTGCCGAGTACTGCAACAAGCTCGGCGTCCATGCCTTTGTGCTGGAGTACCGAATCGCCAAAGGGGATCGCAAAGGCCCGCTCGGGCACGCGCCGATGTTCGACGTCAACCGGGCGATGCGCCTTGTCCGGTCGAAAGCGAACGATCTCGGAATCGACACCAAACGTATCGGACTGATGGGCTTCAGCGCCGGCGGGCACCTCGCCAGCACAGGCGGTACACATTTCGACGACGGCTTGCTCAAAGACGGCGACAACGTCGATAAATTCGGTTGCCGGCCCGATTTCTTGATCCTCTGTTATCCCGTCATCACGATGGAACCCGGCGTCACCCACGGCGGCACGCGGATGAATCTGCTCGGCAAGGAGCCCGATCCGAAGGATGTCGAATACTTCAGCAACGAGAAACGCGTGACTAAAGACACGCCGCCGACGTTCCTCTTCCACACCGACGAAGACGCGGCCGTGCTGCCCGAGAACGCCATCCGCTTCTACACGGCTCTGAAAAAAGTGAAGGTGCCCGCCGAGCTGCACATCTACGAGAAAGGCCAACACGGCGTCGGCATCAACCCGAAAACGAAGTCGGAGGGCACGAACGCATGGAAGGATCGCCTGACCGATTGGCTGAAGGGCCGAGGCGTACTGGAAGCGGCGAAGTGAAAATTCTGCATCGAGATCCACGCGAAGCGGGCGAAGCAGGCCGGGGCGACCGACGCGGAAATCACCGACGCGACAATGGTCGCGGCGGCCATCCGCGCCGGCAGGGCTGTCACGCACGCCACGCACGCCCTATGATGAGACTGCGGGTCGCTTAGCTCAGCGGTAGAGCGGCTTCTTTACACGGAGCGGGTCGGGGGTTCGATCCCCTCAGCGACCACTTTCGACTTCCGAAGTCCGATTTGGACTTCGGAAGTCTTTTGTCAGCCGACACATTATCGATTGCAATCATATCCGATCCCGTCGGGCTTCGAAGACTCCCGAAGACTCGGTTCGACCGACATAGCTGCCGCAATGTATCACTCGCGATGGCCCACATGGTCGAGCCTCGAAGGCGAGGCCCGACCCACGAATCAGTTGCTATCAGCCACCGCGGCGCGGTGGGTATGAGCGCGACTTTCGGGGAAAAGTGGAAGAACCGACCTCAATACGTCACGGCGATATTCTTGCGAGTGTTCACGGCTGCATGCGGTGTCCGGCATCGCGTCATTTGCCGACGGAAGTCGTCGCCACCGTTTCCGTCGGCTTCCGGCCTTCGGCCGCTTGGATTTTACGCAGGATGATTTGCTCGAATGCGAAGTCGCGGTGCGGGGCGTCCCCGGCGGGGATC